>JANMQE010000410.1:0-5110 GCA_031370195.1 Phyllobacteriaceae bacterium | reverse complement strand
GCATGGCCGCATCGATTGCCTCATCAACAATGCCGGCGTCGCCTCGCCCAAGCGCGGCGATTTTCTCGACCTCGCGCCGGAGACATTCGACACGGTGATCGACGTGAATTTGCGCGGTACGGTGTTCTTCACGCAGGCCGTCGCCAAATTCATGCTTTCCGCCCTATCGCAACAACGCCGCTCCATCCAGTTCATCACGTCCGTCTCCTCCACCATCGCCTCGCCGGAACGGCTCGACTACTGCATGTCAAAGGCTGGGCTCGGCATGTTCGCCAAGGGTCTGGCGCTGCGGCTGGCAGCGGAGGGCATTGATGTGTTTGAGGTCCGCCCCGGCATCATCAAGACTGACATGACGGCTGGCGTTACCGGCAAATATGACGACCTCATCGCCAAAGGCCTCGTTCCGGAAGCACGCTGGGGTCTGCCGGACGACATCGCCGCTGTCTGCGCCGCGTTGGCATCAGGCGCGCTGCCATTCTCCACCGGCTCCGTCATTGACGCAGGCGGCGGCCTGCACATCCCGAAATTGTAGAGACAGGCCATGGCTTACGATTATGTCATTATCGGTGGAGGATCAGCAGGATGCGTGCTTGCCACGCGGCTTAGCGAAAATCCGGATGTGAAAGTCTTGCTGCTTGAGGCAGGCGGTACGGACCGGCACCCGTTCTACCATGTGCCTGCCGGGTTTGCGAAAATGACCAAGGGCATCGGCTCGTGGGGCTGGCAGACCGTGCCGCAACGTCACATGAACAACATGGTCATCCGCTACACGCAGGCCAAGGTGATAGGCGGCGGCTCGTCGATCAACGCACAGCTCTACACCCGTGGCAACGCCCTTGACTACGGCGAATGGCGGCAGATGGGCTGCGACGGCTGGAGCCACCGCGACGTGCTGCCATACTTTCGCAAGTCCGAGAACAATGACACGTTCGACAACGAGTATCACGCCAAGGGCGGACCGCTCGGCGTATCTCAGCCCATCGCGCCGCTGCCGATCTGCGAGGCATGGTTCAAGGCGGCCGGCGAGATGGGCATCCCGCGCAACTTCGACTTAACCGGCGCGTCACAGGATGGCGTCGGCTACTACCAGCTTACCCAGCGCAACGCCCGCCGCTCGTCTGCCGCCATGGCTTTTCTGGCACCTGCCAAGGGCCGCGCCAATCTGACGGTGAAAACCGGCGCGCAGGTCAAGCGCATCATCATTGAAAAGGGCAGGGCGCTCGGCGCGGAAATGCTGGATGGCACCAATCATCTCGCTGGGCGCGAAGTGATCCTCTCCTCCGGCGCGATCGGCTCGCCGCGCATGCTGATGCTGTCCGGCATCGGCCCGGCGGATCACCTGCAAGCGGTTGGTGTGACGCCTGTGCTGGACCAGCCCGGCGTCGGCTCCAACTTGCACGATCATCTCGACCTGTTCGTCATCGCCGAATGTACGGGCGACCACACCTATGACAAATATGCCAAGCCGCTTTGGTCGGCAGTCGCAGGCCTGCAATATCTCTTCACCCGCAAAGGCCCGGTCGCATCGAGCCTCTTTGAAACCGGTGGATTCTGGTACGCCGACGAGAATGCCCGCTCGCCGGACATACAGTTTCACTTGGGCCTCGGCTCCGGCATCGAGGCAGGTGTGGCAGCAATGCCGCACGGCGGCGTGACACTGAACTCCGCCTACCTGCGCCCGCGTTCGCGCGGCACCGTCCGCCTCTCCAGCGCCGATCCAAGCGCCGCGCCGTTGATCGATCCGAATTACTGGGCCGACCCTTATGACCGCGAAATGTCGATCCGAGGCCTCAAGCTCGCCCGCGATATGATGCGGCAGAATGCGTTGAAACCCTATGTGCTGGCCGAGCGCTTGCCGGGGCCGGGGGTGCAGTCCGATCAGGATTATTTCAACTACGCCTGCAAAAACGCCAAGACCGACCATCATCCGGTGGGCACGTGCCGCATGGGTGCTGACGCTGAGGCGGTCGTCACGCCACGCCTGAAATTCAACGGCATCGAGTCCCTGCGCGTCGCAGACGCGTCGATCATGCCGACCGTCGTCTCATCCAACACCAACGCCGCTACCATCATGATAGCCGAAAAGGCCGCGGACATGATCCGCGCCGACAACGGCCACGCTTGAGGACCAGACCATGCTAACCCTTCCGACCTACGCTGGAACACTCGAACCCTACCGCCTCGTCGGCGACCCGCTGACTGTGCGCGCGCCAACGGTCCCGCTCACCCGTACCGCATTCGCCGCCGCACATGTCGTGTCCGATCCGTTGAAGGAGCGCAGCCCATGGGACACGCGTCCTGCTGTCGATTGGGACGCAACGCTCGCGTTTCGAAACGGGCTTTGGGATCAGGGCCTTGGCCTTGCCGAAGCCATGGACACAGCCCAGCGCGGCATGGGCGTCGATTGGCTCACAGCAAAAGAATTGATCGAGCGGACAATGCGAGCAGCCAATGCCCACCCGATGAAGCCGCGCGTCGCCTGCGGCGCCGGCACCGATCATCTGCCTCTGGCAGACCTGCGTGACGCAGACGCCATCATCTCCGCATACCAAACGCAGATGGCGGCCATCGAGGCAGCAGGCGGCCAACTCATCCTGATGGCCTCCCGCGCCTTCACCGCCATCAACGCGGGCGAGGACATCTACCGCAAAGTCTACCGCCGCCTGATTGACCAGGCGAGAGATCCCGTCATCCTGCACTGGCTCGGCGACATGTTCGACCCGGCGCTCAAGGGCTACTGGGGATCAAACGACGAAGACCGCGCCTCGGATTTCGTCCTTGGACTCATCAACGAAAACCCCGCTATGGTCGACGGCATCAAAATCTCGCTGCTCGACGAAGCCCACGAAGTCGCCTTCCGTGCGCGCCTGCCTGAAGGTGTGCGGCTCTACACCGGCGATGATTTCAACTACGCGCCGCTGATTGAAGGCGATGGCCAGCATCACTCGCACGCGCTGCTCGGCATCTTCGCCGCCATTGCCCCGGCAGCCAGCCAGGCACTTGAAGCACTGGCGCTTGGCGACAATGCCAAGTTCCGGGCGCTGCTCGAACCCACCGTGCCGCTAAGCCGAGAAATCTTCAAGGCACCAACCCGCTTCTACAAGGCCGGCATAGCGTTCCTTTCATGGCTCAACGGCTGGCAGACCCATTTCATCATGCCTGCCGGTTTCCAGTCGAGCCGCGAGATCACACACTATGCTGAAGTTTTCCGCCTTGCAGATCAGGCCCGCTTGTTGGCGAGGCCCGACCTCGCTACACAACGCATGCGCACGCTGCTCGCATTGCATGGCGTGGATTGAGGACCAAAACATGAACCGCCGGCCGACCATCATTGATGTTGCCAAAGTCGCCGGCATGTCGAAATCAACGGTGAGCCTCGTGTTGCAGGACAGCCCGCTGGTCAAGGACATCACCCGCAAGGTCGTCCGTGAGGCGATGGCCTCGATCGGCTACGTCTACAACCGTGCCGCCGCCAATTTGCGCACCGCCAATGTCGGCCTCATCGGCCTCGTCATAAACGATCTGCGCAACCCGTTCTTCACCGAATTTGCAACCTCCGCGCAGATGGCCTTCTCCGAGCACGGCTACGCGACCGTTATCGCCAACACCGATGAAAACCCGACGTTGCAGGCGCAGGTCGTCAATTCGATGATCGAGCATGGCGTGTCTGCACTGGTCATTTCGCCGACATACGGCAGCGAGGAATTCACCTTTGGTCCGTTGGTCAAGGCAGGCATCCCGGCCATGCAGGTGTTGCGGCAGGTGGACCAGCGAACCGACCTGTTTCCATTCTCATCGCTCGATTACCCCGATGGCAGCCGCGCCGCAGCGCAGCATCTCATCGACAGCGGCGCGCGCAAGATCGCCTTTGTCGGCGGCCTGCAAGAGCGCCCGATCACCCGCGAGCGCATGTCCGGCTACCTTGACGTCATGCGCGAAGCCGGACTGGAGCCGCTCACCTTGCACGGCCGAGCAACCCGCGCATTCGGCAACGAGGCGGCACAACGGCTTGGTCGGGAAATGCCCGATGTCGATGCCGCCATCTGTTACAATGACCTCATTGCTCTCGGCATGATGTCCGGCTTTGCCCGGCTTGGCCGTCAGGTTGGCCGCGATTTCCGGCTGGTCGGCTTCGACGACATTGAAGAATGCGCGCAGGTCTGGCCACAGCTCTCGTCCGTGCGCTGCGACATCGCTGCATTCGGGCGCGAAACAGCAAGGACGATGCTCGACTGGCTGGAGGAAGGCACAAGACCGGAACCAGAATCGCGAGCACCGGTCAATCTGGTCGTCCGCGCATCCAGCGGCGGTCTCGAACCATGACGATCGCCGCCCCGTCAATCTTTCTGCGCACCCTGTTCGACCGCGCGGTCGAAACCGCTGACCCGATGCACATAATCCCCGCACATCTGCCGCCGCGCCCGGCAGGTCGCGTGTTTGTCATTGGCGCTGGCAAAGCGTCGGCGCGCATGGCCGAAGCGCTGGAGAATGCGTGGGGGCCATGCGAAGGCCTCGTCATCACCCGCTATGGCTATGGCCGCGCCTGCCAAGGCATTGAGATTGTCGAGGCCGCGCATCCGGTCCCCGACCAGGCAGGGTTCAACGCCACACGGCGCATACTCGAATTGGCCACAAGCCTCGGTGAAAACGATTTCGTCGTCGCCCTGATTTCCGGCGGTGCCTCATCGCTTTTGGTGCAGCCGGTTGATGGCGTGACGCTCGCGGAAAAGCAGGTGGTCAACGCCGCGCTGCTGTCCTCCGGCGCGCCGATTGGCGAGATGAACATTGTGCGAAAGCACCTTAGCCGCGTGAAAGGCGGGCAACTCGCCGCCGCAGTTTACCCGGCGCGGCTGTTGTCATTGATGATCTCCGATGTACCGGGCAATGATCCGGCATTTATCGGATCAGGGCCCACCGTGCCGGATGGCTCTTCGCCAAACGATGCGCTCGCCATTCTCGCAAAATGGAATATCAGCGTTCCGCCATCCGTTCTTGCGGCTTTGGCCCGTGGTTCAGGCGTCGTCGCGCCAAATGATCCGCGCCTTGCCAACACCGAAAACCGCATCATCGCCGCGCCCTTGCAATCACTTGAGGCAGCAGCGGCGCTCGC
>JANMQE010000389.1:0-3211 GCA_031370195.1 Phyllobacteriaceae bacterium | reverse complement strand
GCCGTCCCTGCGGCTGCTCATCGTGGGCGACAGCACGGCCGTGGGCACGGGGGCCACGGCAGCCGGCGCCAGCGTGGCGGGCTTGCTTGCACAACACTTCCCCCAGCTGCAGATCGAAAACCGGTCGCGCGACGGTGCGATGTTCGCCGAGCTGCAGGAGCAACTTGGCGGCGACGAACGCTGGGACATGGTGCTGGTGATGGCCGGCGGCAACGACGTGGTTCGACTGCGTGGGCTTGCGGCGCTGAAAGGCGACGTCGAACGCGTGACAGAGCGCGCGCGTCAGCGGGCTGACCTGGTGGTGCTGATGCCCGCCGGCAATGTCGGCAACGCGCCGTTCTTCTGGGCGCCCCTGTCCTGGCTGATGGCCTGGCGCTCGCGCCAACTGCACAACTTCGCCAGCCAAGCGGCACGGCGCCATGGTGCCGTGCTCGTCAACCTGTTCCGCGAACCCGCCGACGACCCGTTTGTACAACGGCCGGAGCTCAACGCCGCCGACGGTCTGCATCCCAGCGACCCGGGCTACCGCGTGTGGTGGGGTGAACTGATGACGCAGGCCGCCTTGCCGCAGCGGCTGGCCCCGGCGCTGGCCGTGAACCGCTGAATCGCCGAGCCCAGCCGACACCACCTACAAGATTTCGGTGCAGTGGCTGGAGGAAGAGGCACGCAACGTTGCCCGCTCGGTGGCGTAGGCCGTTGCGGAGCTCCGTGCGGGGCGCTTGAGCCAGCCCAGCAAGCAGGTGAAGTGGCCGCGCACGAAGTGACCTGCGGTTGGCCGGTCGCCAGCTGCGGCCCCGCCTGCAGCCCCACGTGCGGCCCCACCTCCGGCCGCCAAGCGCTGAAAGCCAATGGCATCCAACGTTCGGCGCACGCCGCTGAAACCGCGCAGGGGCGGCTTTGTCCTACACAAAACCAGTCCTCAGCCGATGGCCGAGGGCGCAGCTCTCGCGCATGATCCAACGGTCACGTCCCGTGACGCTGGAACCTGTGTGCTCATCGACCTCGGCTACGACATCCAACTGGCCCTCAGCGCGCCCACCGCCGTGATTTACCTGCTGCGTGTGCATCCCAGCCGCGAAGGGGACCTGCAGGGGCCGGAGAACTTCCAGGTTCATCCGCCACTGGACCGCACCGAGTACATCGACGCCTTCGGCAACCGCTGCGGGCGCATCCAGGTTCCGCCGGGCGTGACCCACGTGGCGCTGAGCAACGGCGCCCGCATCTTCGACAGCGGCCTGCCCGATCCGTACTTCCCCACCGTCTACCAACATGCGCCGCAGGAGTTGCCCACCGAGGTGCTGCAGTTTCTGCTGCCCAGCCGCTACTGCGAGGTGGACAGTGAACTTCTGGCCTTTGCCTGGGCTCAATTCGGCTCGTCGCCGCTGGGCTGGGGCCGGGTGCAGGCGATCTGCGACTTTGTGCACCACCGCATCCGTTTCGACTACGCCAACGCGCGCGCCAACCGCAGCGCGCTGCAGGGCTTTCACGAGCAGACCGGGGTCTGCCGCGACTTTGCGCACCTGGCCGTCACGCTGTGCCGCTGCATGAACATCCCGGCGCGCTACTGCACCGGCTACCTCGGCGACATCGGCGTGCCGCCGGTGCCTTCGCCGATGGACTTCAGCGCCTGGTTCGAGGTCTTCCTCGGCGACGGCTGGCACACTTTCGACGCGCGCCACAACCGCCCGCGCATCGGCCGCGTCGTGATGGCGCGCGGCCGCGACGCCGGCGACGTGCCGATCACGATCGCCTTCGGCCAGAACACGCTGAAACGCTTCGAGGTGACGACCTTCGAGGTCGATGCGAACGGCAAGGCGGTGTGAACCCGCGCCGCGCCGGCCGTCCCGATCGGGTCCTCGTCAGTTGCGAACACGGCGGGCACGAGGTGCCGGCCGCCTGGGCCGGGCTGTTCGGCGACCACGCCGAACTGCTGCGCACGCATCGCGGCTGGGATGCCGGCGCGATCGATGTGGCGCGCGACCTCGCCGCGGCGCTCGATGCGCCGCTGTTCGTCGCGACGACGACGCGGCTGCTGATCGATCTGAACCGCTCGATCGGGCACCACCAGCTGCACTCGGAGCTGACGCGCGCGTTGCCGCGCCACGCGCGCCGCGCGATCGCCGCCGAGCACTACCGGCCGCACCGCGGCGCGATCGAGGCCGCGGTCGCCGCTGCGATCGACGGCGGCGCGCGCGTGCTGCACATTGCGTCGCACAGCTTCACGCCCGAGCTGAACGGCGTGCTGCGGCAGGCCGACATCGCGTGGCTCTACGCTCCGCGCCGCGCCGGTGAACGCGCGTTCGCGGCGTGCTGGCGCGCTGCGTTGCAGGCGCGCCGGCCCGATCTGCGGCTGCGCCGCAACTATCCGTACCGCGGCACGGGCGACGGGCTGACCGCGCTGCTGCGCACCCGCCACGCAGACGATCGCTACGTCGGCGTCGAGCTCGAGGTCAACCAGCGCTTCGTGCTGGCGGGCGGCGACGCATGGTCAGCGCTGCGCCGCGCGCTCGTCGAATCGTTGCAGGCGGCGCTGGCCGCTTGAGCCCTACCACTGCAGCGCCGGCAACTCGTGGAACACCTGGCGCGTGCCGGCGACCCACTGGCGCTTCAGCGTCTCGAAGTATTCGTCGCCGCGGTCGAAGCGGCGCTTCATCGTCACCGCGAGGCTGTCGCGGGCGTAGCACAGCAGGTCGATCGGCATGCCCACCGACAGGTTGCTCATCATCGTCGAGTCGAACGACACCAGCACGCACTTGGTCGTGTCCTCGAGCGTCGCGTTCGGCGTCACCGCGAGGTCGAGGATCGGCTTGCCGTACTTGGCTTCGCCGGTCTGCAGGAAGCAGGTGTCGGTGCCGGCCTCGATAAAGTTGCCCTCGGCGTAGAGGCGAAACAGCCGCATGCCCTCGCCGGCGATCTGGCCGCCGAGGATGAACGAGGCGTTGAACTTAAGGCCGCCGCTTTCGAGAAACGGGCCGTCGCGGCGCTCGATGTCGCGCATCGCGTCGGCCACCAGGTTGGCGACGTCGAACATCGAAGCCGCCGACCAGATGTGCGGCTCGTCGCTGGCCGCGCGTTTGTTTAGCAGCCCGATCACCGCCTGCGTGGCCGCCAGGTCACCCGAACTGAGCAGCACCAGCACGCGGTCGTCGGCGCGCTCGAACACCGTCATCTTGCAGAACTTGGCGTAGTTGTCGACGCCCGCGTGCGTGCG
>JANMQE010000377.1:0-1576 GCA_031370195.1 Phyllobacteriaceae bacterium | reverse complement strand
TGAGTTAAAAGACACTCGTTACTCATCACTCGTTACTCATCACTCGTTACTCATCACTTTTTTATGGCTAATCAAATTAACCTCGAAGTTATCACGCCGGAAAAACTCGTGCTGCGGGAATCCGTTGACGAAATCGTCTTGCCCGGGCTGACCGGAGAAATCGGCGTTCTCCCCGATCACGAACCTTTGATTTCGCAATTGAAAACGGGAGTACTCAGTTATCGAATTGGTACTTCGTTACAGAAAATTCATGTCAGTGGCGGCTTTGCTGAAGTCTTAGGCGATAAAGTTTCAGTGCTGGCAGATGTGGCTGAAAAGCCTGAAGACATTGATATTGAAAGTGCTAAAGCCGCACTGGAACGCGCTGAAAAAAGCCTGATTGGTAGTGAAGGTATTGACGCGACTCGTGCTGAATTAGAGATAGATCGTGCCAAAACCAGAATTCAGATTGCGGGATAAATTTTCTCTCAAAATTAGATTGTTCTTCCAGGCGCAAGTGTCAACAACTTGCGCTTTTTCATTTGACTTCAGCCTTTCCGCGACATTTTGCAACTATCCTCTTGCCACAGCGTTTGAGAATTGAATCAACTCAAAATTTCAATTTCTTCAAAGGAACGACACTCATGAAACGTAGTCTTTTATTGATCGGCATTATTTTGGCTGGTTTGCTGGCAACCGTTGTTTTTGCACAAAGCCGTGCGAAGGAGACCAAAAAAGAGGAGCCTAAAAGGCAGTGGGAATATTTAGTCGTAGTCGGCGGGACTAAAGTGAATTTATCCTCCTCCGGGACTTCGCCATCACTCAGCAAGCTCGGACTTGATAGCAGTTTCCGTGAGCATTATGTGTTGGAAAAAAATCTCGATAAGCTGGGGGCAGCCGGATGGGAACTGGTAGATGTCACAATTTTGCCGAATAGCAATGAACCACTTTTTCATCTCAAACGAGCAAAAGAAAGCGATCAATAAGTAAGATTATTTGACTGAATGTCCTGATGAGGAATAAGCTTCACGATTAATTTTGGAAAAGCTCACTCCTGCAAATGAACACTGTCAAAGTATCAATTATTGAGAACGATGCTGTCAGGGCGCAAGCCCTGCTTCAGGCGTTGCGTGACGGTGCAACATCTGGTTTCGACTTAACACCACCGGATGATTTTGCAGCGGCGGATTTAGTAGTAATGAGCAAGGCGCAAGCTAATCGCCTGCTGTTACTCGAAGCGCAGGTCGAAGCGGAAGCAGAACGACGAGCCGAGGAGCGGACGATTGAACTTGCACAGGCGATTGAAATATTACGCGAACAGGTGCGCGAAACGCAGCTGGTCGAGCAGGAAATCCGGCAAAAAAACCGTGAGCTGGCGATGCTCAACGCGATCCCGGCGGCGGTCAGCACCTCCATTGATTTGTCCGAAGTTTTGTTAGTTCTCAAACAGCAATTATCTCAGCAATTAGGCGTACCCGGTGGAAGCGTCTATTTATTCGACTCTCAGCAGAACAGTTTTTTGCTCCGGGAAAGCTGGGGCATGTCAGATGACGTTTTGCCGCGTGTCCAAAAATTCGCCGGACACCTGTTTCCAGCC
>JANMQE010000347.1:0-2306 GCA_031370195.1 Phyllobacteriaceae bacterium | reverse complement strand
CGCGCCATAGACACCCCGAAGCCTGCGCGCAATTTCCACATTGCCATCCTGTCATTTGACCGGCCGCACTATCTGAAGCCCGTTCTGCAAAGCCTGCGCGCGCAAATATCGCCGCAGGACAGCGTTACCCTGTTTCAGGATGGCGCGTTCAACCGCTTCAGCAACCGTTTCAAGGCCGACCCGAAAAAGATTGACGCCTGCGTCCGCCTGTATGCCAAAATCATCCCTTGGGGAAATATTGTCAGGGCAGAAACCAATCTCGGCATCGCGCTCAATTACGAGCGCGCGGAAACACATGTTTTTGAGGAACTCGGCAGCACGCGCGCGCTGTTTTTGGAAGACGACATGGTGCTGTCCCCAAATTATCTCGACGTTACAGGGCAACTCCTGAACATCGCCGATGGCAATAAGCGCATCGGATATGTGGCGGCCTATGGCGACTTCTGGGCGAACGAACACGAGCAACGCGCAAGCGCGGCGCAACTGAAACCCATGCACGAAAATTGGGGCGCGGCGCTCACACGCACATCATGGCTTGCGGAGCGACCATTCCGCCACGCCTATCTGGACCTCGTCCGCCACGTTGATTACAGCCGTCGCGACCACGCGCGCATCATGAAGCATCATGCCGGCAACGGCTGGACCACGAAGATCACCAGTCAGGACGCTTCGCGCTGGCTTGCCTGCCTCGAACGCGGCGCGGTGCGCATCACCACCAAAGCCTGTCACGCCCGCTACATCGGCGAAAAGGGCGAGCATTTCACCCCCGCGCTTTACCAGTCCGGTGGATATGCCAATTCAGTCATGTTCAACGATGTGGTGCCAAACCTGTCGCAGCCCTCGCCCGAGGATATTGAGGCGTGGCTGCGTGCAGAGAAAAACCGCTTCCTGGCGCAGCACCGACCCGACGACACAGCGTGATTGACGACCCCAAGCCGCTGCATTGCAGATAATCCCACCGTAATTGAATCCACTTGCAACACACGCAAACGCGAGTCAGCATGGGTCATGGCTAAAGTGACATTCACCGCAAACCTGATGCGCCACGTCGACTGCCCGTCTGTCGATGTGAAGGGCTCTACTGTGCGTGAGTTGCTCACATTGATTTTCGCCGAAAACCCGCGCCTGAAATCCTACGTGGTTGATGAGCAGTTCGCGCTGCGCCGCCATATGGGCATCATTGTCGACGGCGAAATTATCATGGATCGTAAGGGTTTGGCCGATCCGGTTGAATCAAACAGCGAAGTTTTCGTGCTGCAGGCACTGTCTGGCGGCTGAAATAATCTGGGAGGAATGCGATGAGCGACACAATCCTGATTTCAACCCGCAAGGGCCTTTTCACCGCCGCGCGCAGCAACAATGGCTGGGCCGTCTCCGAAGTTGCCTTCCTTGGCGACAATGTGACTCTGGCCCTCAACGATCCCCGCTCCGCTTACAGCTATGCTGCGCTTGATCACGGCCACTTCGGCGTCAAGCTGCACCGCAACAAGGGCGATGGCTGGCATGAGCTCGCCGCTCCGGCCTATCCTGAAAAGCCAGCAGATCTGGTCTCGACTGACGCGTGGGGCAAGGAACTGCCATGGTCCACAGTGCTGATCTGGGCACTCGAAACCGGCGGGCTGGACGAGCCCGGCGTCATCTGGTGTGGCACCATTCCCGGCGGCCTTTTCAAATCTGAAGACCACGGCGAAACATGGATACTGAACCGCCCGTTATGGGACGAGCCGAAGCGCCAGCGCTGGATGGGCGGCGGTCGCGAGCTTCCGGGCATCCACTCGATCTGCGTTGATCCGCGCTCGTCCAAAACCGTTCGTGTCGGCGTCTCGTGCGGCGGCATCTGGCAGACGGACGATGGCGGGCAAACCTGGGCTTGCCGCGCAACAGGCATGCGCGCCGAATTCATGCCGCCCGATCAGGCAGGCGACCCGGAAATCCAGGACCCGCATTTCCTCGTGCAATCGCCATCCGATCCGGACCGGCTCTGGGTCCAGCATCACAACGGCATCTTTGTCTCAAGCGACGGTTCAAAAAGCTGGAGCGAGATCCATGCTGAACCATCCTCGTTCGGCTTTGCCGTCGCAGTCCACCCGCGCGAGCCGGACACTGCCTGGTTCGTGCCGGGCATCAAGGACGAATTGCGTATTCCGGTGGATGGCAGACTGATCGTCACGCGCACACGCGACGGCGGCAAGTCATTCGAAAGCCTCGCCAACGGCCTGCCGCAAAGCCACGCCTACGACCTCGCGCTGCGCCACGCCCTCACCATCGATCAAACCGGCGACCGCCTCGCTTTCGGCACCACGACC
>JANMQE010000305.1:0-1703 GCA_031370195.1 Phyllobacteriaceae bacterium | reverse complement strand
TAGCGATCCACCCCGCCAAATGCGGCAAGCGGCCCACTCGTCAAAATCCGGTGCATCACCCGGATACCGTCTTTCAACACGGCCATATCGCGGTCATCGGTGAGGAAGGCCGGATCAATTAACGGCGCACTGCGCGGATTGGTATCGGCCAGCCGCACCGTGCCCTCACTATAGGGGCGAAGCACGCAGACATGGCATGAGAAGCCGATACCAGCCACATTAGTACGGCCATGATCCTCAAGCATTGCGGGCACAAAATGAAGCTGAACATCGGGCACGGCAACATCAGGCCGCGTCCTATCACGGTCAATCGGCACGATCATCACCGTACTGGCCTCTGGCACATGAATTTCATCCGTTCGATTTACAACAATTGGGATGATGCTTACGCCAACCAATTACTCAAACGTTTTGACCTGCGCAAAGAACAAAAACTCAAAGGCTTTTCGCATGGGCAACGTGTCAAAGCCACACTGCTGCTGGCACTGGCGCGAAGACCAAAATTACTGGTGCTTGACGAACCCACCACCGGACTCGACCCCATCGCCCGCAGCGAAGTCCTGAACGAACTGATGGCAGTGCTTAGTGACGATCAACGTAGCGTGCTGTTCTCCTCGCAAAACACGCTCGACGTTGAACAAATCTCCGATCAAATTACCTTCATTGACCGAGGCAAAATTGTCAACTCGAGCGACAAAGAAAGTTACTTGCAACGCTGGCGACGTGTCAGGCTCGAGTTACCCAAAGATTTGCGTTTACCCGCGTTACCCAATGTGATCTCGAGCAACGGTGAAGGGCGTTTGGTGGTTGTCACCACCGACCAGTACAGCAGCGAAATGACCGCCAAATACAACGCTTTCGGCGCAACGGTGCGAAGCGTGGACACCATGACTCTCGAGGAAATTTTTGTGGCGAATGTGCAACACAGGCGCGAAAGGGATGCGGCATGAATTACAACCTGATTCAAAAATTGGTGCTCAAAGACTGGTACTTTCAGCGCTTTACCATTGTGGGTTTTCTGGTTGCGGGGTTGATTTCGCTGGTTGTATTGAGTGTTCCTGGCACGGCTTGGTTTACGGCAGGTAGCATCTTGTTAATCACAGTTCTTTTTACCTTTGGTCCGCTTTTGGTGATCGCTTTGACAGTGACTGAGCGAACCGCGCAGACACTGCCATTCTTGTTCAGTTTGCCGATTTCAATGAAGGAATACACCACTGCCAAAATGGTTTCAAACTTTTTTGTGTTTCTTGTGCCTTGGTTGATTTTACTGATTGCCAGCTTTATCGCCATCACCACACAACAATCCTTACCCGACGGATTGTTTCCCTTTGCGCTGGTGGTCTTAACCGAAATTCTGGTCAGTTACTGCTTGCTGTTGTGCCTTTCACTCATCACCGAATCTCAAGGCTGGAGCACCGTTGGTATCCTACTGGGCAATTTGTTGTTTCAAGCTTTTTTGTACCCTGTTGCCAACCTGCCCGCCGTAAGTGGTGTGATGTACGCATCCACCATCGTCTGGAATTCGACTTTTACCATTATTTTGCTGCTCGAGTTTGTCGCCATTGCGTTGCTGCTTGGTATCACGTTCTTGGTGCAATTTAGAAAAACCGATTTCGTGTAAACAAATCCCCAATTCTCGAACCTCGAGCTGTGGTGTTTGAGGTTTGGAAAAATCGTGTCTCGAGCCTCCAGAAGTACGAAAG
>JANMQE010000296.1:0-5898 GCA_031370195.1 Phyllobacteriaceae bacterium | reverse complement strand
AACAAGGCCAAGCCGGACGTGGCCAAAGCGATGGCCGCAGCCATTCCGACCGGGCCGTTCCCGGCGACAAAAATGTCAGTGATCAGCGTCTCAGGCATTTCATCTCTCTGCATATCCTAACGGCAATCTGGTCCTGCTGCTGCATGATTGCAATCGCGCGAAAGGACGCGGGTTTGTGTCCAAGTGCATAAAGCTGTCAACGACGGGTCCGTTTCGCTTTTACCGCGTGCAAGATCATGGCATACCGTCATCATCTTCATGGATAGCGGAAGGCGGAACCATTGGCGCCCAGAAAAAAGAAAAAGGTGACGTGGCCGCAGGCGAAGGCGTTTTCGGTTCACCTTTTGACGGCATCCGGGTCGTTTCTGGCGTTCTTGTCGGTTGTTGCTGCCAGCGAAATGCGCTGGACCGCAATGTTCATGTGGCTGGGTCTTGCGCTCTTCGTTGACGGGATTGACGGGCCGATCGCACGCAAACTTCAGGTCAAGGAAGTGCTGCCCAACTGGAGCGGCGACACGCTGGACAACATTATTGACTACATGACCTACGTCCTGATCCCGGCGTTTGCGCTCTATCAGCGAGGGTTCATGGGCGAGAACTTGTCTTTTCTGTCAGCGGCCATCATCGTGGTCTCGAGTGCGATCTATTACGCGGACATGGGGATGAAGACGAAGGAGAATTTCTTCAAGGGATTTCCCGTCGTCTGGAACATGGTGGTGTTCACCCTGTTCATTGTCGAGCCCGGCGAGAAGGCGGCGTTTGCCGTGGTGTTGTTTGCGGCATTCCTCACGTTTGTGCCGATCAATTTTCTCCATCCGGTGCGTGTCGTGCGCATGCGGTCCATCAATCTGCCGATGTTCATGGTCTGGTGCGGTTTTGGTGCCGCGGGGTTGTTTTATGCGATGGACGCCCCAGAATGGGTGAAGATCGGCACGGCGCTGACCGGTGCCTATCTGTTTGTGATCGGTGCGATCATGCAAATGTTCCCGAACCTTGGCAACCGTGACCTGAAGGCATAAAACCCATGAAAATCAAAGCGATACGCATACACCAGCATGGCGGGCCGGAGGTTCTGGCGCTTGACGAAATTGAGTTGGCAATGCCAGCTACCGGTGAAGTGCAGGTGCGTCACACGGCGATTGGTCTCAATTTCATCGACGTTTACTACCGCACCGGCCTTTACTCGCTGCCAACCGGATTGCCGCTCATTCCCGGCAATGAGGCGGCAGGTGTTGTTGCGGCAGTGGGCGAGCGTGTGGACGGCTTCAAGGTCGGCGACCGTGTTGCCTATGCGGCCACCATCGGGGCGTATTGCGAGGCGCGCAACATTGCCGCTGACCGGTTGGTGAAGGTTCCTGACGGCATTGCCGATGAGACTGCGGCGGCGATGATGCTGAAGGGGATGACTGCCGAGATGCTGCTGTGCCGTGTCTACCCGGTGCAGGAGGGGCAAACGATTTTGTTCCACGCTGCCGCTGGCGGCGTCGGGCTGTTAGCCGGACAATGGGCAAATTCGATTGGCGCAACCGTCATCGGCACAGCCGGAAGCCCGGAGAAGGCGGAATTGGCGCGGCGCAACGGCTATCATCATGTGATCGAGTACAAGCACGAGAACATCGTTGCCCGTGTGAAGGAAATCACCGGCGGCAAGGGTGTTGACGTGGCCTATGATTCCGTCGGCAAGGACACATGGCTGGCCTCGCTCGACAGCCTGAAGCCGCGCGGGATGTTTGTGGCGTTTGGCCAGTCGTCCGGGCCGATTGACGGCTTTACGCTGACGCATCTGGTGGCGCGTGGATCGCTGTTTGCCACCCGTCCGACACTGTTTGCCTATACGGCGAGCCGTGCGGACCTTGAGCTGTCGGCTGGACGGCTGCTTGAGAAGGTGGCTGCGGGTGATGTGAGTATCGCGGTGAACCAGAAATTTGCGCTGGCGGATGCTGCGGAGGCGCATCGATTGCTGGAGAGCAGGGCGACGACGGGCGGGACGGTGCTTGTGCCGTAGGTGCCGTATCGTGTGGTAATCGAGGTGACTTCTCTGGTTGAGAGTTTGGACCTGCAGTAGGTCAATCCGGCGTCGCGACTCTGGATTCCGGGTTCCGCTGCGCGGCCCCGGAAAGACGGACTGTGCGAGAGGGGAACGCAGAGAAGGGTGTGCCATCCCATTTTGTGTGCGTCTGCTGCCTGCATTGCGAACTTCCTGCCCATTGTGTGTGCAAACCGCCCATCTGCCGAGGATTTCAACAGGTGCTTGGCAGATTGGCCTTTCCAAAGCGGATTTAATTCAGATAGGCTTCCAACCGGACCATAAAAACCAGCATAAGGCACCATGGCCGGGGCACAGATGGCGTCAGGGGATCGCGCGCTTCTTCACGTTGAAGGCGTGACCAAAATATTCGGATCGCTTCGCGCATGCGACAGCGTCACGCTTTCCATTTCCAAAGGTGAAATCCACGCTCTGCTTGGCGAGAATGGGGCGGGCAAATCCACCTTGGTTAAGATGCTCTATGGGTCGCTGCAACCGAACGCGGGCAGCATTTCGTGGAAGGGGAAGGTAGTTTCAATTGCCAACCCGAATGCTGCAAGACTTCTTGGAATCGGCATGGTTTTCCAGCACTTTTCGCTGTTTGACGCGTTGAGCGCCGCCGAGAACATTGCGCTGGCGCTGAGCGGTGATGCGTCAGTTGTTGACATCGCCGAGAAGGCGCGCACGATCAGCCAAGCGTATGGCTTGCCGCTTGATCCAAACTCGCTGGTTGGCGACCTTTCGGTAGGAGAGCGGCAGCGCATCGAGATTGTGCGTTGCCTGTTGCAAGAGCCGGAGCTGATCATTCTGGACGAGCCGACGTCTGTGCTGACACCGCAGGAGGCCGACAAACTGTTTGTGACGCTGGAGCGGCTGCGCGACGAGGGCAAATCCATTCTCTACATCAGCCATCGGCTGGACGAAGTGAAACGCATTTGCGACCGCGCGACGGTGCTTCGGCACGGCAAGGTGGTGGGCGGCTGCGATCCGCGCGCCGAGACGGCTGCCTCGCTGGCGCGGATGATGGTGGGCAATGACATTGCGGCGGTAGTCCGGCCTGCTCCGGCCAATGATGCAGCGGCCAAGCCGCTGCTGTCGATCAAGAGCCTGTCGCAGAAGCCGTCGGGGCCGTTTTCGATGGCGCTGGCTGACATTTCTCTCGATGTGCTGCCGGGCGAAGTGGTTGGAATCGCTGGCGTTGCGGGCAACGGGCAGGGCGAGTTTTTCGACGCTGTTTCCGGCGAGCGGCCACAGGGCAACCCCGACACCATTTCAATCCGTGGCAAGGCGGCAGGCACGATGGGCATATCCGAGCGGCGATTGCTTGGCGCGGGGTTTGTGCCCGAAGAGCGGCTTGGCCATGGCGCTGTGCCGACCATGAGCCTCTCGGACAATCTCTATTTGTCGCGTGCTGTTTCGGACGCCAAGGCGTTTTCCAAAGGCCCGTTCAGCGTCATCAATGGGGCCTCTGTCGCGGCGGCCTCAAAGCGCATCGTTGAG
Organism: Phyllobacteriaceae bacterium; assembly: GCA_031370195.1. Classification (GTDB taxonomy): domain Bacteria; phylum Pseudomonadota; class Alphaproteobacteria; order Rhizobiales; family Rhizobiaceae; genus JANMEX01. The sequence goes on along the minus strand of JANMQE010000296.1, from coordinate 2,372 downwards.
GTAATGGATGTGCGCAAAAGCGCGGAAAATCCCGACGCGGGGGCTTTGTCCGGAGGCAATTTGCAGAAATTTTTGATTGGTCGTGAGTTGGACCGCAATCCTTCGGTGCTCGTCGTGAATCAGCCGACATGGGGTGTTGACGCCGGGGCCTGCGCGCGGATCCGCCAGTCGATTGTCGATCTGGCGCGGGGCGGGGCGGCGGTGCTGATCATCAGCCAGGATCTGGATGAGCTGTTCGAGATATCGGACCGGCTGGCGGTAATGAACCATGGCAGGCTTTCAGCGCCGATGCCGATCGCCGAGGCAACACTGGAGCGCGTCGGGCTGTTGATGGGCGGGGCGGGTTGAGATGTTGATGCTGGTCAAACGCCCGCAACATTCTGCGCTTTTTTCGGCGCTCTCGCCCTTCATCGCGTTCGGGCTGACGCTGATTGCCGGGGCAATCGTGTTTGCGCTGTCGGGGCAGAACCCGTTAACGGCGCTCTATACGTATTTTGTCGAGCCGCTGAGCGAAGTTTGGTCGCTTCACGAGTTGGCGATCAAGGCAGCGCCGCTGATCCTGATCGCGGTCGGGCTGTCAGTTGCTTACCAGTCCAACAACTGGAACATCGGCGCTGAAGGGCAGTTCATTGCCGGGGCGCTGATGGGGTCGATCCCGCCGGTCATGTTTCCGGAGTGGCAATCGATCTTCACGCTGCCGTTGATGCTGATACTGGGGCTGATTGGCGGGGCGCTGTTCGGGGCAATTCCAGCGCTTTTGAAGGTGCGGTTCAACACCAATGAGATTTTGACCAGCCTGATGCTGGTCTACGTAATGCAGCTGTTTCTCGACTGGATGGTGCGCGGGCCGTGGCGCAATCCGGAGGGAAATAATTTTCCCGAAACGCGGCGGTTCAACCCGTTTGCAGTGCTGCCGGAACTGATGCCGTCATCGGGCCGCGCCAACTGGGGCATATTGTTTGCAGTGATTGCGGCTGTTGTGGTCTGGTACATGATGAAGCGGACCAAGCGCGGGTTTGACATACGCGTGCAGGGCGCATCGCCGCGCGCTGCGAAATTTGGCGGCATTGACGCCTCGCGCATGGTGTTTTTCGCGTTCATGTTCTCCGGCGCGCTGGCGGGACTGGCCGGTATTTCGGAAGTGTCCGGCGCGATTGGCCAATTGCGGCCGTCGATTTCGCCGGGTTATGGATTTACCGCAATTATCGTGGCGTTTCTCGGTCGATTGAACCCTCTCGGCATTGTTGCAGCAGGTCTCGTGTTGGCGCTGACCTATCTTGGCGGTGAGGCGGCGCAGATTTCGCTGGGTCTGTCGGACAAGTTGGCGCGGGTGTTTCAAGGCATGCTGCTGTTCTTCGTCTTGGCGTGCGACACGCTGATCCATTACCGGATTTTGCTGCGCAAACCTGTTGTGGCAAGGGAGGGCTGAGCGGTGGATATTTTCCAGTCAATCCTTTTGACCATCGCAACCGCCGCAACGCCGCTGCTGATTGCAGCGATTGGCGAGCTGGTTGTTGAGCGCTCTGGTGTGCTGAACCTTGGCGTTGAAGGTATGATGGTGATTGGCGCCGTGGTCGGTTTTGCGGTGTCGCTTTCGACGGGCTCGCCGTGGCTCGGCGTGATAGCGGCGATCTTTGCAGGGGCGCTGTTCTCGCTGCCGTTTGCGTTTCTGACGCTGACGCTGGTGACCAATCAGGTTGCGACAGGACTCGCGCTGACGCTGGCCGGGCTTGGGCTTTCGGGGTTGATCGGCGAGTTGTTTGTCGGCCAAGCGGGTGTGAGGCTGGCCAATATCCGCATTCCAGTGCTTAGCGATCTGCCGTTTGTCGGCAGGTTGTTGTTCGGGCAAGACCCGATATTCTATATTTCATTGCTGCTCGTAGCGGCTGTTTCGTGGTTCCTGTTCAAGTCGCGGGCAGGGCTGACGCTGCGTTCGGTTGGCGACAATCATACGTCCGCCCATGCGCTTGGGATTCCGGTGGTCAAGGTGCGCTATCTGGCGGTGATGTTCGGCGGGGCGTGTGCGGGTCTGGCGGGCGCACACCTGTCGTTGGTCTACACACCGCAATGGGTGGAAAACATGACGGCAGGGCGCGGCTGGATCGCGCTGGCGCTTGTGGTGTTTGCCTCGTGGCGGCCTTGGCGGGTAGTTGGCGGGGCTTATCTGTTCGGCGCGGTGACCATCGGGCAATTGCATGCGCAGGCGCTGGGGCTTGGCATCCCCTCGCAGTTTTTATCTTCTCTTCCCTATCTGGCAACAATCATCGTTTTGGTTCTAATATCCGGCAATCGCCGTCTGACGATGATGAACACACCGGCCTCTTTGGGGCGGCCGTTTGTGGCAGACCGGTAGGACACTCAGGACGGGAACG
>JANMQE010000237.1:0-10230 GCA_031370195.1 Phyllobacteriaceae bacterium | reverse complement strand
GTGCAGTTCGCGAATGTAGGAGACGTGCACTTCGGCGGTGTAGATGGTCAGCTTGCGGTTCTTCACATAGTCTAGGTTCATGCCGAGGCTCGCCAGCGCATGGTCGTTGGCGCGGTCGAAGAGGACGTTGTAGTAGGCCATGTTGAGGTGGCCGTTATAATCGGTCCATTGCGGTTCGACGAGCATCAGAGGCGAGCGAAGCAGGGCGGTTTCGGTCATGATGGTTCCCGTTGTGGACATTGGCGATTGCTGACGCCAGAGTAGCTCTACTGATTTGCCGCGCAAGCCATGCGCCGCCTTCAACGGGACCGTTTCATGTCGCTTTCGGACATTATCGCGCTGCCGCGCAATGAGGAGGGGATTGCCGCTGCGCTTGGCATTCTCAAGCAGCGGTTCGGGCCGCTTTGCCAGACGGGCGCGGACATCCGCCGCCAGCACGCGCACACGACGACATACATCCCGAACCAGCCTCCGGATGCAGTGGTATTTGCCGGGTCGACTGCGGAGATCCAAGAGGTGGTGCGGGTTTGCGCGGCGCACCTTGTTCCGCTGATTCCGTTTGGCACGGGGACTTCGCTTGAGGGTCACGTGAACGCGCCGGCGGGCGGAATTTCGCTGGATTTGTCGCGGATGGACAAGGTCTTGGCGGTCAATGCCGAGGATCTGGACTGTGTGGTTCAGCCGGGCGTGACACGGCAGGCGCTGAACGAGCATCTGCGGGCGACCGGGCTGTTTTTCCCGATTGATCCGGGTGCCAACGCCTCGATCGGCGGCATGGCCTCGACGCGGGCTTCGGGCACCAATGCGGTGCGCTACGGCACGATGCGCGAGACTGTGCTGGCGCTGAAATGCGTGACTGCGGACGGGCGGCTGATCACCACAGCGCGGCGGGTGAAGAAGACATCGGCGGGATATGACCTGACGCGGCTGTTTGTCGGGTCGGAGGGGACGCTCGGCGTCATCACCGAGTTGACACTGAAACTTGCGGGCATTCCGGCGGCGATTTCGGGCGGGGTCTGCCCGTTTGCTTCGCTTGAAGACGCGTGCAATGCGGTGATTGCGACGATCCAGTCGGGTATTCCGGTGGCGCGGATCGAGCTGGTGAACGGGTTGCAGATGAAGGCGATGAACCAGCACTCGGGGCTGAGCTATCCCGAAGGGCCGTGCCTGTTTGTCGAGTTTCACGGGTCAAACGCGTCTGTTGCCGAGCAGGCGCAAGGGTTTGGCGAGATCGCGGGCGAGTTTGGCGGCGGGCCGTTCAACTGGACCTCGAACAATGACGAGCGTCTGAAACTCTGGAAGGCGCGGCATGACGCCTATTGGGCGGCGCTGACGCTGCGCCCGGGCGCGCAGGGGATTTCAACCGACGTATGCGTGCCGATCTCGCGGCTGGCGGCGTGTGTGGCAGAGACGGAGGCCGACATTGCCGCCAGCAGGCTTATTGCGCCGATTGTCGGGCATGCGGGCGATGGAAATTTTCATGTGCTGATTTTGCTGGACACCAGTAATTCTGCGGAAATCGCAGCGGCAGAAGGGTTCGTCGCGCGGCTGAACGCAAGGGCGCTGTCGATGGACGGCACCTGCACAGGCGAGCACGGCATCGGCCAAGGCAAGCGCGGGTTCTTGCGCCAGGAACTGGGCGACGCGGTGGATGTGATGATGGCAGTGAAGCAGGCGCTGGACCCGCTGGGGATCATGAATCCGGGGAAACTCTTCCTGTAGAAGAACACCGCCTTGTTTGTGCCAAGCCGGGCCATCAATGTCTTGACGCACCCTGCGCTCTTGCCTCTTGTGGTGCTCAGGGTTTGGGAGGTTTGACTGGCACGTCTCTTTGTCATTTTCGGCGGGTTTCTGGTGCTGCTTTTGACGGCTGCTCTGGTGGCGCCGCTTTTTGTCGACTGGACAGATTATCGCGCGCAGTTTGAGGCGGAAGCCTCGAAGATACTCGGGCGACCGGTAAGCGTTGCAGGCGCGGCCTCGGCGCGGCTTTTGCCGTTTCCTTCGGTTACATTTGAGGATGTACGGGTCGGCGAGGACAAGGCCAAACCGGTTTTGACCATGGACCGGTTTTCGATGGATGCCGAGCTTGCACCGTTTCTTTCGGGCGAGGTGCTGATTTTCGACATGCGGGTGACCAATCCGCACGGCGTGGTTACCATTGGTTCGGACGGCGCGATTGACTGGGCGCTGCGGCCGGAGTCGCCGTTTGATCCTCGCCAAGTTCGGATTGAAAATCTGGTGGTCGAGGGCGGGCAGATTGAGCTCAATGACGAAGCGACGGGTGCGCGGCATTTCATCGACATTTCCGACGCGACGGTTTCGGCGCGGGCGTTGACGGGGCCTTGGCGGGTCACTGCCAAGGTTTTGGCGGACGGTGAGCCGATGACACTTCAGGGATCGACAGGCCAAGCGGGCGAAGACGGCGAGTTGGCGCTGCGGATGCAGATATTTCCGACCGCGCGGGCGGTGGCCATTGAAGCTGATGGCATTGCGCGCTCGGATGGCGGCAAGTTGAGTTACAGCGGGACATTCGGACTCCGGCCTGCGTCGTTGATTGATCCGGCTGCGCCTGTGTTGCGGGATGGCGACGGGAAGGCGGCGACGGAGGGTGAAGCGTTCAACGTTTCAGGTCTGTTTGAACTGAAACCGGAGGCGTTGACGTTGGCTGAATTCAGGCTGGAAACCGGCGACAAGGACGACCCCTATGTGGCCAACGGCAAGGGTGCTGTAACATTCGGCACGGAGCCGCGATTTGATCTGACGGTCGATGGCACGCAAGTGAGCTTCAACGACAAGGGCGACAAGGTGACGGCCGGTTCCAGCGTGGCGGAGCGCGTGGCGGCGTTCCGGTCGTTTGTTGATCTGGTTCCTGTTCCTTCCATACCGGGGGCGCTGTCCGTCAATCTGCCGGCTGTTGTTGCGGGCGATACGACGATCCGCGAAGTGGCTTTCAGTGCGGAGCCCGAAGGCGAGGCGTGGCGGGTGCGCGGATTTCGCGCGACGCTGCCGGGGCGGACGCGGCTGGAGGCTGATGGGTTGCTGTCGCGAGGCGAGGAATTCGGGTTCACCGGCAAATTGCTCGTAGCGTCTAACCAGCCAGCCGGCCTTTCCAACTGGCTGACTGGAGAAGTTGACCCGGCGATCCGCAAACTTGCGGCGGCGGGATTCTCCGCTGATGTTGAACTTGATCCGACGGTGCAGCGGCTGAGCAATCTGGAAGTGGCAATTGGTGCGGCGAGCCTCAAGGGTTCTGCGGTGCGGCGGGTAGATGGTGCGCGGCCTGTGCTGGAACTGGCGTTGAAGGGTGGGGCGGTTGAACTCGACTCCTTGAGCGCGCTGGCGGCGGGGGTGATATCTGACGGTGGCGGCAACAGGCTTGGCGGGCATGACTTGACGCTTGCGCTGGATGTCGGGCCGGTGAGATCGGGAGATGTGGAGGCGCAGGCGCTGGGTCTCAGCGTGCGGCTGAAGCAGGACCGCGCTGACATTGACCGGCTTATGATCACGCAATTGGCGGGAGCCTCGTTGTCTGCGACAGGCACAGTGACCGGCTTCCCGGAGCAGACCGCAGCCTCGCTTGACGCATCGGTCGTAAGCGTCGATGGCGCTGAGTTCATCTCAATGCTGGCTACGCGGTTTGGCGCGGTGCCGGGGCTTGCGACCTTTAACGAGCGGATCACGGCGACACCCGGGCTGCTTGATGACATGCAGATGTCCATTGTGTCGTCAACGGCACAGGACGGCGACCGGCGGGCTTGGTCGGTAAGCGGGACGATCAAGGCGGCGAGCGGCGAGGCGTCGTTTTCCGGCAATTCCAAGGGAGCGCTCAGCGATGTGGCGGCGCTTGCCGGTTCGTGGCAGGCGAGTGTCAGCCAAGACGAGCCGTTGAATTTTCTGACGATGGCCGGTGTGTCGCTGGTTCCGCTTGGCGCACCGGGACCGGCGACGCTGGAGCTTACGGCCAACGGCAGTCTCATGACTGGTCTGTTGATCGATACGGTCTATTCTGCCGACGGCACATCTGCGACGCTGGCGGGAACGGCCAACATGGATGCGTTTGATGGCAAGGTGGGGCTGATCTCGAATGATCTTGACCCCTATCTCATGGCCGTTGGATTGGCCTTTCCCGGTACCGGGCTTGGGACATCAGTCAGTTTTTCCGCTGATGTGCGCAAGACTGACGCTGGCTTTACCCTGTCGGCGCTGGATGCGAGTGTTGCCGACATCAAGGCGAAAGGGCAGCTTGCTATAACGACAGCCGAGCGCAACCGGGTGGATGGCACGCTGGCGCTCAACTATCTCGATACGACATGGTTGCTGGAAAACCTGATGGGTCCGGGAACGTTTTCCGCCCTTGCCGATGGCGCTGCGCTGCCCTTTGCAATTCTGCCGCTGGTGCCGGTTGATGGACAGATTGCGCTCTCTGCGGATAGCATCTGGCTTGGGCCATTGGGGATCGGCGGCACGGCGAAGACGGTGCTGACGATGCAGCCAAACAGCGTGCGGCTTGAAGGTCTTGAGACAAGTCTGGCGGACGGCACAGTCACCGGCAATTTTGATGCCAGCAACAGTGGCGGCGACGGCTCTGTGCGCGGCGACTTTGTGGTGAAGGGTGCGCGGGTTGAGCAGCTGGTTGGACAGCAAGCGGTGAGTGGCGCAACAGATATTTCCGGCAGTCTGTCGGCGACTGGCAAAAGCGCTGATGCTTTGGCGGCAGCACTGACCGGCTCGGGCGTGATCTCGCTGAGGGGCGGTTCCATCGCGGGCATCAACCCGGATGGATTTGCAGCGCTGATGGCGGATGCGGGTGCATTGGAAGCTGCACCGAGTGAGTCTGTTGTGAAGGCGCTGGTCGGCACCAAAGTGTTGACTGGCGCGTTTTCGTTCAACGACGTCGATGCAGCGTGGACGGCCGCGGGGGGCAAGCTCAGGATACCGTCGTTCCGGGCGGTTGGCGCGCGCGCGGTGGTGACTGCAAAGATTGAAGCTGATGCGGCAGACGCTTCGGTGACTGCTGATGGAACGATTGCTTATGACGCCGGAAAAGATGCGGTGACCGGCGCCGAGAGCGTGGTGCCGTTTCATTTGATCCATTCGGCATCGGTGACGAGTTTCGAGACGGACACTGCGCCGATGGGTCAGTATCTGACGCAGCGCGCATTGGAGCGCGAGCAGGCGCGGGTGGAGGCCATGCAAGCTGCGCTGATTGAGAAGCAGCGGCTGCGGCGCGATGTCCGGACGCTGCAACTGGCTTATGCCGTCCGCGATGCGCGCGCGCAAAAGCTTGAGGAAGCGCTGCGCGAGGCAGGGCGCAGACAAGGCGAAATTGCCAGAGCGCAGTGGGAGACTGAAAAGGCACGGCTTGAGGAAGAGGCGAAAGCCAAAGCGGAGGCTGAGGAAAAAGCGAAGGCAGAGGCGGAGGCCGCTGCGAAAGTGCTGGAGGAGACCGAAGCGAAAGCCAAGACCGAGGCGGAGGCGGCTGCGCAAGCCCAAGCCGCGAAAGCAGCTGAAGCGGCGGCAAAGGCGCTGAAACTCACTGCTCCGGAGATCAAACCGGAAGCCGGCTTTGACAGTCTTCCCGGTGTTGACACGAATGCCCAAAAGATCCCGTCGCTTCCCGGATTTGATCTGCAATCCACACCCTGACCGAAGCAATCAAGCGGTATTGGAAGCCTTGACATGCGCGAGTGCGGCGAGGCGCAGCGCGGAAGAGAGATTGGTTTCCCGTCCGCGCGCAGTATCAATTCGGGCAATCAACCTGGCGAGCGGAATGGATTGTGCAACCGCCATGGCTCTCAGAATATCCAGAAACTCGTCCTCGACCGAATAGGATGTGCGGTGGCCGCTTAGCGAGACGGAGCGCTTTTTGATGGTGCTCACGGGATATCCGGACGTTCGCGCTTGTGGCCGTCGAGATGCTTTTCGTCGGCCCCGCGACGGGATGCACTGAGCTTCGTTTCAAACTTTGGAGTACCAAATTTGGCGCGGTTGGCGGCGGCGTTGAGTTCGTTCCCGGCTTTTGCTTTTGCCTTGCGGGCAACGCGGAGGTTCACAATGTCTCCCATCGGTCACCTCTTGGATTACTTCTTGCGGAACGAATCCAGCGAGACAACATCCGCCGATGGTTTTGCATCGTCCGCGCCGCCTGCTTCCGCCTTCTTTGCTGCTGGCTTGTCTGCCTTCGGCTTGGTGAGCCGAGGCTTCACGGGGGCCTTGACGACTTCACGGGTGATGGATTCGACCGTTGTGTCGTCGCCAAGCTTTTCCGCCTCCGCAGCACCGCTGCGCACGTCAAACTCAAGTTCAAAATTCACCGACGGATCATAAAACCCGCGGATGGCTGCAAACGGGATGACAAGCTTCTCCGAAATGTCGCTGAAAGAGAGTGTGACTTCAAAGCCGGAATCAGAGACTTCCAAATCCCAATATTGATGCTGGATAACGATTGTCATTTGCTCAGGGTACTTCTCGCGAAGCCTTGATGAGATGCGCACGCCTGGTGCGCCGGTGACAAAGGTGATGAAGAAATGGTGGTTGCCGGGCAGGCCGGTGCGCGTCACTTCCGAAATAACCTTGCGGATGACGCCGCGCAACGCGTCCTGCGCGAGGATGTCATAGCGGATAAGGTCTTGCGGCATGGGGCCCCTGCAGCGTGAATCGACTTGCCGACAGGGATAGACCGGACTCGTCACGGCGTAAACCGCCATTGTGAGGCGAAAAGGCAGTTGAGACGCTTTAACGCTGGTTTGTATGGGAGAAGTGGAGGTTTCTGTTGCCAGGTACCTCCGAACCCCGCCTGAGACTGCGAAGAATCAGGGCTTGATTTGAAGTGTCACACTGCGGTTAAGCAGCGAGACGTACTTCCGCATAGTTGTCATTTGCAACTACTCAGTAGCCCGATAACGGTGGTACAATGCCGAGCAAAAACACGCTTTTTACGCCCTCGTCGATCCTGTTTCGCCCCCGCCACATGTCAGATGTCTGTCATCTGGTGGAGGCGCCGGGTACCGCCCCCGGGTCCGAAAGGTTTATTATAACGGCCGTTTATCACCATAGCCGGTCAAGCCGGCACGCCAGATATAGGCGTTTTGTGTGAGGTTTGAAAGGGCAGGGGCCGATTTCTGTGACGATAGTTATGGTTGCAGGGATTGACTTGCACACTTGCCTCGGCAACATTCGGCGCGGGGACAGCGGGGGACTTACAACCAATCAAAACCGCGTCTTGAGGGGCAGTGTCAATATCTCGCGAAGGGGAACTTCAATATGTCTGACTATCTGGCGGACGTCCGCCGTTATGACGCCACGGCTGATGAAGCCGTTGTTGGCAAAATTGTGAAACATCTTGGTATTGCGTTGCGCAACAAGGATTCCTCACTCGTTGCTTGCAGCGATCAGGCCGAACTCGACCGCGTGCGTGAAAAGTGGTGCATCAAGAAATTTGGTGCGACTGACGATGCAAAGTCAAATTCCGTGATCCAGGCCGTTTGCGAAACGATGAAAGCAGACAAGTCCAAGAGCCGCGTGACATTTTACTATCTGGTGGCCAAGCATCTCGACAAGCTCGGCGCGCTCTAATAATCCGCTCTGGTGGCCAACTGTAGCGGTTTTTCTGCGCTTCCGGTGCTCATGGACTTTCTATTCCCGGCCCTTAAGCGGCAAGCCGCTGGCGGGGCCCCGGAAGTCCATTCCGCTCCGGTTCTCGATAAACCACTCCATTTGACTCACCATACCGAATTTTTGGAACCTGTGTTGCAAATTGAAATTTTGACTGGAGACCCCGGATGCTCTGTCCGGGGTTTTTTGTTTGTCTGGGGCGGGATTGCGAGGCTAACATGCGCCGATTCGGCAGGCGGGACTGATGCAGACTTATCTCAATCTTCTTCGGCATGTGATGGACAAGGGTGTTGACCGGGGCGATCGCACCGGCACGGGCACCCGCTCGGTGTTCGGCTATCAGACACGCCATGATTTGGCCGATGGCTTTCCGATGCTGACGACCAAGAAGCTGCACCTGAAGTCGATCATCCATGAGCTGTTGTGGTTTCTGGCGGGTGATACCAACGTCAAATACCTCAACGATCATGGCGTTTCGATCTGGGATGACTGGGCGGACGCGGATGGCAATCTGGGGCCGGTGTATGGATACCAGTGGCGTTCGTGGCCTGACTTGGATGGCAGGTCGGTTGACCAGATTGCAAACCTGATCGAGCAGATCAAGAACAACCCGTCGTCGCGGCGGTTGATCGTGTCTGCGTGGAACCCGGCGCAAGTGGACGAGATGGCTCTGCCGCCGTGTCATTGCCTCTTCCAGTTTCATGTCGCCAATGGAAAGTTGTCGTGCCAGCTTTACCAGCGCTCGGCTGACATTTTCCTCGGGGTGCCGTTCAACATTGCCTCATACGCGTTGCTGACAATGATGGTTGCGCAGGTTTGCGATTTGCAGCCGGGGGAGTTCATTCACACGCTGGGAGATGCGCATCTGTATGCCAATCATTTTGAGCAGGCGGAATTGCAATTGAGCCGAGTGCCGCGTGCGCTGCCGAGGATGGTCATCAATCCGCTGGTCAAAGATATTTTCGGCTTCAAATTTGAAGATTTTGTCCTTGAGGGCTACGATCCGTATCCGAACATAAGGGCGCCGATTGCCGTCTGACATGGGTGCGGCTACGACTATGACCGGCACTGAATCAAACCGGAGGTATTTTGAAATGCGTCTGACCGCTGCCGCGCTGATTGCTGCTCTATGCGCTACGACCGCGCTCGCCAATGACACGATGGCTGAGCTGAAGACCGGCGGGCTGGTGTTTGTCCAATCCGGTGATGTGACGATGGCGGAAGAGCATTTGTCGATCTCGCCAGAGATTATCACGGTCAACTATGTGTTCCGCAACAACGCCGACCGCGACATCAGCACGGTGATCGCGTTCCCGCTACCGGACATCGCTGGATCGCCAGATATGAATATTGCCATTCCAGATTGGGAGTCAGACAATTTCCTCGACTTCAAAGCCACGCAAGAAGGCGTGCCGATTGAGGTCAATTTGCAGCAAAAGGCGTTTGCACTCAGCCTTGATGTGACCGCTGATCTGGAGAAGGCCGGCATTCCGCTCACTCCGTTTGGTGAAAAAGTTGGCGTAGCGCTCGGCAAGCTGGACCCGGAAACGGCCAAGGACTGGGTCTCGCGCGGCATCGTGATCGAGGAGGAATGGGATGAAGGCGCTGGAATGAAGAAGCACTTCACGCCACTTTGGACGCTGAAATCCGCCTATTGGTGGAAAACCACATTCCCGGCCAAGGCGGACGTCAAAGTCAGCCACACTTACAAGACCGGAATGGGTGGAACGGTCGGTCTGACGTTCCTAGACGACAATAATGTGCCCGGCGGAGACCGCTGGGAAGAATACAAGACCAAATATTGCGTCGACGATGACCTCAAGAACACCATCGAAAAAAGCATCGCTGCGGCTCCCGAGGACCGGAAATATTCCACCTATGTTGAAAATTGGATCAGCTATGTTTTGACCACTGGCGGCAACTGGGCAGGCTCCATCAACACGTTCAAACTGACCATTGACAAGGGCGCCCCGGGCAATCTGGTGTCGTTCTGCGGCACGAATGTAAAAAAGACCGGGCCGACTACTTTTGAGATGGTCGCCGAGGAATTCTGGCCGGAGCGCGATCTCGATATTTTGCTGCTGAAGAAGCCATTGTGTGATTTGTGATGGCGGCGGGGCAACCGACGCTGACCCTTGTGGTTGCGGTCGCCGAGAACGGCGTGATTGGTGCCAAGGGCGGGCTGCCATGGCATTTGTCGGCTGACCTGAAGCGGTTCAAGGCGGACACGATTGGCAAGCCCATTATCATGGGTCGCAAGACTTTTCTGTCGATTGGCAAGGCCCTGCCGGGGCGGGATAATTTCGTTGTGACCCGTGATCCAAGCTTTCAGGCCGATGGTGTGCAAGCGGCCGCAAGCGTTGGCGCTGCATTGGAGCTTGCGGCTAATGCAGCTGCGGCGCGCGGGGCAACTGATATTGCCGTAATTGGCGGCGGGGAGATTTACAACCAGACTTTCGACCTCGCTGACCGGATCATCCTGACGCATGTTCTGGCATCGCCTGATGGCGACACGCTGTTTCCAGAGGTGGATCCGGCATTGTGGAGGGTGAGCGCAATTGACGACTTTCCGGCTGACGAAAAGAACAGCCACGCGACACGGCGGGCGGTTTATGA
>JANMQE010000141.1:0-2581 GCA_031370195.1 Phyllobacteriaceae bacterium | reverse complement strand
AAACTCCTGATCCACGTGGTTACTCTGACAGCATTCCCGTCAGCTTGTTGTGCGCTGATCGGATGAGCAGACCATAACCGTCCGGTATTTCTGTCCGCTTAAGGAACAGGGTTTCCGGAACATGAATTTTCATGCGCAGATTGAAAATGGTTGCAAAGCGGTCACATGGGCCAAGCTGCCGCCCGCCCAAGTCTCAGCGCAGCGTGAGGCGCATGGGCAGACCACCTTCCGCTTGCGTGGTCAGTTTTTGCACCGGCCACGGGGCAAGCCCTGCGAACGGCTCGAAACGAAAGCGGCGGATGAGGGTGGCGAGAACAATCACTGCCTCCTGCAAGGCGAACGTCGCGCCGATGCAAATGCGCGGACCAAGCCCAAACGGCAGGTATTGAAACCTGTCAATTGACGCGCGCCTGTGCGGATGAAATCTTGAGGGATCAAAAGAATTGGGATTGTCCCAATATTTGCGGTGGCGATGGATCGTCCACGGCATGATAAGCACGGACGTTCCGGCCGGTATTTTCAAATCACCCCAGACGTCATCGTTCAACGGCGAGCGGTTGATGGACGGTGCCGGCGGATAAAGCCGCAGCGCTTCTTCAAACGCGGCGCGGGTGAAGGGCAGTTTTTCAAGCCAGGTCTGCGGCTCGCCGAGCGTGTCCCAAGCACCATCAATCTCTGCTTCAACGCCGGCAAGCTCTGCAGGCGCCTTGGACAAAAGATACAGTGTCCAGCCGAGCGCCCTCGCCGTTGTTTCGTGCCCGGCGCCGATGAAGGTAATGATGTTGTCTTCAATTTCCGCGCGGCTGAGGCCGTCCGGCCCTTCGGTTTTCAGCAGCAAGGTCAGGAAATCGTTCGGAGCACTGTCCGGATCCCTTGCCATCAATGCCTTGCGCGCATCGACGGTCCGCGAGACGATTTGACGAAAGAAGGCCAATGATTTGCGGCCCCTGATCTGGGTAAAGCGAGGCACCCAATCCGGCGCGCCGAGAAGATCAAACGGATCGACCCGGCCCATGGTCTCAAACAGCCGCTCCACCTCATGGCCAAATGCCTCTGGATTGCCGTCGATCTGGTTGGAGAACAAGGTTGCTGCCAGAATCTGGTATGTCAGCAGCGTCATGTCCTTGGAGATATCGGTCATGGTTCCGGCGCGTGCGGCATAGTCATCGGCAAACTGTTCACAGGTCTGGCGCATGGCCGTGGCGAAGCCGAAAATGTGCCGCGGTGTAAACACGGGTGCCATCGCCTTGCGCGAACGCTTCCAGACGTCACCTTCGGCAGTCAACAGTCCGTCACGCAAAATTGGCCGCAAGATGCGCTGGCGCACGGCTGCCATGACGTAATTGGCAGCGTGATCAATGAGCACGTGCTTGATCAAGCCCGGATCATTGGCGATGAGCATATTGACGCCCAGCGAACGAACCATAAAGTGCGGCTCATTGAAGGACGCCTCACCCCATACTTCCAGCGGGTTGCGATAGACCGTGCGGATCAGTTCAAACGTTCCCATCGGCGTGGTACGCGGCTGAGGAAAGGGCGGTGTAAACAACGATGCATTGGTGTTCATTGGCTTGTCCCGGCCTTGGCAACAGGCCCAGGCATTAAGTAGGGATCATCCACCCCATGTCAAACGACGCGGAAGCATGTGAGATTTGATGGCAATTATTACACCGCAGTAAGTATGTGATGATAGCAGCGTGTGCCAATTTGTGAGGGAATGCCATGACAAGGACCGTCCCGCCTGCTCCGGAGCCGCACCGGGCCGGTGATCTTTATGCCTCGACATCCGTCGAGACGGTTATTGATATTGCGCCTGACAACTTTTTCGCTTGGTATCTCTTCGAGCCGATCGAGAATTTCATGCTTGGAACCGTGATCGTTCCACCGATTACCGCGACAGAGGCGCTTCCCGGACCAGCTTGGGGCGAAGCGGGATCAATTCGGAAAATCACGTTCAAGGACGGCACGACGTCACTGGAGCGCATCCTGAGCACCGATCTGCCGCGCTCTTACCGGTACCAGCCTTGGGGTTACACCAATCCGGTGCGGGTCCTTTCGGATTATGCCGTGTCCAGCATGCGCGTAGAGCCGATTGAGGGCAAAAGCCGTGTTGTCTGGGACTACAGCTTCCACGCCCGCTACAGGTTTGCCAAACCACTTTTGCAGCTGTTCGTGACACTGGACTGGAAACGAAATCTCGCCAACGGGCTGAAGGTGGTCAAGCAGCATCTTGAAACTGCCGGACCAGCGAGCCGCATCCGCTGAATGTGATTCCAGCTGAAGTCATAATGCTATGGACCCTTGGCTTGAAGCATCGGTCGCTCAAACGGAATCATTTGGAGTCGTTTTTTCGTCTCCGAGGGGCACGTCAGTTTTGGGTGGGCAATTTGATGTTCCATCAAACTTGGGAATGCTCTAAGCCAAGCCATGTTGCTTGCCCTCGAAACGTCTGACCGCCTTTGTGCCGCTTGTCTGCTTGACGAGGCCACTGGCGCGATCGTGTCATCGATGACGCTGGACGTCGGGCGTGGTCATGCGGAGCGGCTGATCGGGCTGATCGGCGATTTGCTGCGCGATGAGA
>JANMQE010000101.1:0-1594 GCA_031370195.1 Phyllobacteriaceae bacterium | reverse complement strand
ATGAAGGAGCGCAAGAAGTCCGGCCAGCCCGGTGCCCGCAAGCGCTTCCAGTTCAGCAAGCGTTAATTCAAGGAGCGGTGCCCGTCCCGGCACCGACCGACACAACCCGCGAAGCGACCACCTTCAAAGTGCCGCTGAGCGGGTTTTGTCGTAATGGCGCAAGCCGAACTCCGCGGCTGCTTGGAAATCAATCCATCAGCAACTCAGCCTTGAGAATCAAGGTCAGCGCTTTGACGGTGAGTTCGTGCAGGTTGAATGGCTTGCCGACGAAATCGTTCCCGCCGCTAAGGCTCGATTGCACCCGGTTTTCGAGGGTGGTCATGCCGGTGAGGAAAATTACCGGTGTCGTGGCGTAGCCGGGGATCTGGCGAATGTGGGAGCAAAGTTCGAAGCCGTCCATTTCCGGGAGATTCACATCGAGGAAGATGAGATCGAAGTGACTGTTGGCGAGTTCGATGAGCGCTTCTGAGGGTTCTCCCGCGCAGCTCGCGCGCAGCATTGCGGTCGCCATCGACATCTTGATGGCCTCGCAATTGTCAGGATCGTCATCGACCACATAGACGAGAGCTTTTGCGGGGTCTTTGATTTGCGCGACATTCCGATCCTTCATCAGAGTGATCAGGAAATCGGTCGTCGATCCGATGGTCCGCATCGAGGATGCGTTCAGCATTTCCGGAAATTCGTACAGCTCGTGAATGAGATATGAGAAGGCCGCGCAGAGCCGGTGAAGCGCGATGAATCCCGAGACACGGGCGCGCTCCGAGAATCCATACACATGGCTGTACAGTTCGTTCAGGAGGCTCGCGTCGTTTGCGTTTTTCTGGAATGCTTGGAAGCAACGGCGCATCGCGTTGAGCGCACTTCGCGCCTCCCTCTCGGTTAGCGTTTCGGTGATCTCCGGCGTGAGTGGCTGGGTGCGTTCGGCCAATGTGGCTTCGGTGTTGGCAAGCGATTCGTCGGTGGCGAAATTGTGCGCGTCCACCACGGGCATCAGTTGTTCTTTCATCGCGGCGGCAGCCTCCTTGGCTGCGCGGCTGTTGGCGAAACGCGCGGCGAGGCGGGCTTCGGCGAGGCTTGCCGACAGTTCGACGATTTCACGCTGGGCGGTTTCGAATCGCGTGCCGAGGTCGATCGTGGCGAGACGCTGTTTCTCGAAGCGGGCGGCGAGCTGCCGCGTTTCGTGCTGCGCCTGTGAAAGCTCGACGACCCGCCGGTTGGCTGCCGCGAGGTCTTCTTCGAGGCTGGCGGTGTGTGCGCGCAGGGCTGCAATCTGCGCCTCCATCTCAATGGAGTGTTCCGCTTCGTCGGCACGTTTTGCCTCCCGGGCGTAGAGATCCTGCTCGAACTGGCGCTGTCCCGCGGCGAGGGCCTCAAGCGCTTGCTCCCGCTCGTATTGTGCGGACGCGAGTTGTTCGTTGATCTGAAGAAGTTGCCGCTGTTGGGCGCTTCCTTCCTCGACAAGCTGGCGCTCCCGCGCGGCGAGCTTATCGCGCTCCCCAGTGATGCCCGCGAGCTGGCGAAGCAAATCCTCGTGAGCCTGCATTGGCACGCTTGGCGTGTTCAGTTGATCGCGCAATTCGTCGAGCTGCGCGCG
>JANMQE010000093.1:0-2579 GCA_031370195.1 Phyllobacteriaceae bacterium | reverse complement strand
GAGGTGATGGCCAATGAAGTGCTCGGGCCGATGGAGAACGGCACCTACAAGGAATATGCTCAGGACATCAACGACAGCGGCCAGCATCTTTTGAATCTCATCAACGAGATCCTGGACCTGTCGCGCGTTGAGGCAGGACGGCACGAACTCACCGAAGAGGTGATCCGGCTATCCGATATTGCCGAAGATGCGATGCACCTTGTGGCACTGAAGGCGCGGGGCAAGGACATCAGGGTCATCTCCAGTTTTGAAACATCGCTGCCGCACATCTGGGCCGACGAGCGGTCAGTGCGCCAGATCATGCTGAACCTGTTGTCAAACGCCGTGAAGTTCACGCCCGTCGGCGGCGAAATCAGCGTCCATGTCGGCTGGACCAATGGCGGTGGCCAATATGTGTCGGTCAAGGACAATGGACCGGGAATTGCCGAGGACGAAATTCCAGTCGTGCTGTCAGCGTTCGGCCAAGGCTCCATCGCCATCAAGAACGCCGAGCAAGGCACGGGGTTGGGACTGCCGATCGTACAGGCGCTGATCCAGCTGCACGGCGGCAAATTCAACCTGCGCTCCAAGCTGCGCGAAGGCACCGAAGCGATTGCAGTGTTTCCCAGAGACCGTGTGCTGAAGGCACGGCAGAAGATGGAAGAGGCTGGGACTTTGGTCGTGGAGAGTGTGAAGAAGTTCGGGTGAGTTAGATCAAGGTCCAGACTTTGCAGCAGCCGACGGAGAGGGGGCTGCCGCCGACGTCCGCCTACTTATCACTCACCCCCGCCTCGCCAAATGTTGCCATGCCCGAGTGGCACAGTGCTGCCGCTTTGACGATGCCCGCTGCGAGCGCGGCGCCGGTGCCTTCGCCGAGGCGCATGCCGAGATCGAGGAGCGCGGTCTTGCCCATCTTCTCAAGCGCAAGCCTGTGTGCCTTTTCTGCCGAGACGTGGCCGAACAGGCAATGGTCGAGCGCTGCAGGATTGGCAGCAAGAAGCACCGCAGCGGCGGATGTGGCGACGAAGCCGTCGATTATCACCGGCACCTTTTGCATCCGGGCGGCGAGAATTGCGCCTGCCATCGCTGCAATTTCGCGACCGCCTAAGCGGCGCAGGAGTTCGAGCGGGTCGTTCAAATGATCCTTGTGCAGGGCAACCGCTTGGCGGACGGCATCGGCCTTACGCTTCTGGCCGTCTGAATCCGCGCCGGTCCCTGCCCCGACCCAATCTTCGGCCTGTCCGCCGTAGAGACCGTGAAAAATCGCGGCAGCGACTGTCGTGTTGCCGATGCCCATTTCGCCGATGCACAGCAAGTCGGTGCCGCCTGCGATGGCCTCCATGCCGAACGCCATGGTTGCCGCACAGCCCTTTTCATCGAGCGCCGCCTCTTCGGTGATATCGCCTGTCGGATGGTCGAGCGCCAGATCAAACACTTTGAGGCCAAGATCATTGGCTATGCAGATCTGGTTGATTGCCGCGCCGCCCGCAGCGAAATTGGCTACCATTTGCACGGTGACTTCCGCCGGATAGGGCGACACACCCTTGGCTGTGACACCATGATTGCCCGCAAACACCGCCACCAGCGGGCGCGTGACAGCAGGCTTGTGCTTGCCGGTCCATGCGGCGAGCCATTCGACGATGCCTTCAAGCTTGCCGAGCGCGCCGGGCGGCTTGGTCAAAAACGGATCACGGCGGCGCACGGCTGCGACGGCTTCCTCATCAGGGCCGGGAAGAGTGGAGAGAAGCGCGCGAAAGTCATCAAACGGCAGGCCGCTGGTCATTTATGAGAATCCATTTCCGTGGAATTGTGAATGCGCATTCCGTATAAGCAGTCAAACCGCCAAGGCAACCCCCGCCCCGCGACGCCGCAGGGCGCAATTGCAAGGATGAAACTTTGGACCTGAACCTTGACACCCTGCCCCGTGACACAATGCGCGCAATCGGGTTTTTGACGCGCATTCCTGTGGCGGCCAAATGGTTCGAGGGCGACGACGGCGTGCTGTCGCAGACCTGCCGGGCCTTTCCGCTTGCCAGTTTGATTTCGACACTGCCATCCATCCTGGTGTTGATGGCAGGCACAGTACTTGATTTGCCGGTGCTGCTGACGGCGGCAGTTGCAGTTGCCACACTGGTGATTGTCTGCGGCGGTTTGCATGAGGACGGTCTGGCGGACGTTGCCGACGGGTTTTATGGCGGCGCGACTGCTGAGCGCAGGCTGGACATCATGAAGGATTCGCGCATCGGAGCGTATGGCGCAATGGCGCTGATATTTGCGCTCATGCTGCGCACCATCTCGCTGGCGTCACTGTTGCAAACGGGCCCCTTCAGCGCCGTAGCGGGACTGGTGGCGGCGGTCGTGGCAGGAAAGATGGCGCTGGTCTGGCATTGGGGCGAACTGCCGTCAGCGCGCACCGGCGGCACGGCAGACAAGGCGGGCGTGCCGACCGAGGATGCGAGTGTGTTTGCGCTTGTTTCAGGAGCAGTGATCGCACTGGCGCTGGCGTTCATTTTCAGAGGCTTCTCGCCAACAGTCATCGCCGCCGCCTTCGCCGCGCTCGCGGCCACCGGCTTTCGCATGCTTTGCCAGCAGAAGATTGC
>JANMQE010000086.1:0-2258 GCA_031370195.1 Phyllobacteriaceae bacterium | reverse complement strand
GCCGTCGACGACACACTTGAACTCTTCAGGATCGTTGAGACAAGTGAAAAGTTGCGCCCCTCATTGGAACAAATGAGACCGCAATTGGCACATTCAAAGCGAAAGAAAGCTGTGCTTTTGTCATTGGTTTTGTTGCAGGCTGTGGCAATGGGCGAAATTAGCGCCAAAGAGCTGAAGGAGCCAAGTGACAAGGTCTTGGGTCTCGACAGGCCATTGCTGGCACGATTAATTTTGCAGGCCGCAAAAATTCCAGGCGTACCCTCGTTGGTCAAGCTCTTTCATAAGCCAGCAAAATCTGTATATCGCACCTTGATTGCACCAGGTATGAACCGCGTCAACGCTCGGACGGCAGACGGGTAATGGAGGCGGGAATATCGGCTCCTCGAGCGAACAGATCTGATCACATTCTTCCATGCCGATTAAGTCTAACACACATAACAGGCCGAGAAGGCTCTTGAAAACCGAGATAAGTAATTTCTTTTCTGCACACAGGTGAGGCCAGTGTAACATGATTATTTACTTATCAATGCTGACCACAACATTTATTATCTTCATTTCAGTGTTTAAAAATCAAAATCAGAAAATTTCTCTCTACTTTATATTTTTGTATCATACGATTTTTAGCATCATCTTCCTCAGCCTTTTCATCGAAGCAGGATCTGATTTTTCCTACTATTTTGAACAAGCTACGCTGGATGAGAGTGAGCCCTTCGGCTTTGGCACTAAGTTCATAATCTACCTCACCCGCATCTTCTCGCTGGGCGGCACCCTCGGAATTTGGGAGGTATCGCTGTTGTACAACCTCCTCGGGTCAATCGGTCTGGGCTACCTCTACGTCCACCTGAAGGAACTGACTTACGCCCAAAAAGGCATCCGTGCAGCCTTCCCGGCAATTGTCGTCTTGTTGCCCGGCTTGAGTTTCTGGACCTCGGCAATTGGCAAAGACTCGCTCAGCTTCTTCGCCATCAGCGCCATCATCTTGAGCATCTCGGCAACGCGACGCCACATGGCCATGTTCATCCTCGGAACAACCCTTCTCTTCCTCGTGCGTCCGCACGTCGGAACAGCCATGATTGCGGCAGTATTTGTAGCCGGGTTGACCTCGCGCGCGATCCCCTTGCGCTACAAAGCCCTGATCTTGATCGGCGGCACCGCGGCCGCCTACTGGATCCTGCCACAGGCACTGGCCTATGTCGGTCTCCCGTCCAGCACTTCCGTTGCCGATCTCGCACAATATATCGGTGAACGGCAGGAGCAGAATCAGGGGCAAGGGGCAAGTTTCGACGTTTCCAGCCAACCGTTTGTGATTGCAGTGTTTTCCTTCCTGTTCCGCCCGCTTTTCGAGGTTGAAGGCATTGCAGGCATAATGGCGTCGCTGGAAAACCTCGTGCTCATCGCCATCGTGGTCACGCTGACCATTCCGGCCTTGCTCGGAATGTTCAAAAAGCCGACCTTCGAGGCGAGAGCCAATCTCATGTTCGTCGTCTTCATGCTTGCAATGCTTGCGCCAGTTACGGCCAATTCAGGTATTGCAGTCCGGCAGAAGATGATGATCCTGCCGTCGATCTTCGTGCTCACAGCGCTCGGAATGTCACGCCGCCGTTCAAGCGACAGACACGTAGAGCATCAGACGCAGGGCATCCCAAAAATCGTATAACTGCAGGTTAAAGCCGCAAGTCACTTTCCCCGGTACCAAGCGCATATTTCAAATCATAAAGCACATGGTTTGCCTTGCCGAGTTCGCGAATTCTGGTGGCGCCCATGGCGCGGAATTCATTGTGCGCAACGGCAAGCACGATGCCGTCGTAAACGCCCTTTGCGGGCTCGGCCACCGGCGTCAGACCATACTCGTGCTGCGCATCCGCACCATTCACCCATGGGTCATGAACATCCACGCTCACGCCAAATTCCGCCAGCTCGGCAATAACATCGACAACGCGTGTGTTGCGAAGATCCGGACAGTTTTCCTTGAACGCCAGCCCCAACACCAGCACCCGCGCGCCGTCGACCTGAATGCGGCGCTTCAGCATCGCTTTCACCATCTGGCTCGCCACATAAGCACCCATGCCATCGTTGAGACGACGACCGGCGAGGATGATCTCCGGATGATAGCCAATCGCCTCGGCTTTGTGGGTCAAATAGTAGGGATCAACCCCGATACAGTGACCGCCAACAAGCCCGGGGCGGAATGGCAGAAAGTTCCACTTGGTTCCGGCCGCCTTCAACACCGCTTCCGTATCAATCCCGAGCCGGTTGAA
>JANMQE010000081.1:0-6168 GCA_031370195.1 Phyllobacteriaceae bacterium | reverse complement strand
GGCCCCGGAAGGACAGCCTTGCAAGAGTTCACGCCAACCAAGCCAGTGCCATAGCCCCTCGGGAGATCCTCAGTTAGATGTCTCTCACAGCAGTCGTTAACCTGCCAGCCCGGGCGCTATGGTTCCCGCTTCAGCAAATGCAGCAGATAGTCGTCCGTGTCCGCCAGATCATCCTCAAACGCCGTGACCTTGCCGCGTATCGACACACCGGCGCGGTGGACGCTTTCGGGATCGCCGCTGATCAGCGGGTGCCAATCGTGAAGATCCTTGCCCTCTGCCACCAGCCGGTACGCGCACGTCTTGGGCAGCCAGGGGATCGTGCGCACATTCTCCGGTGTCAGCAAAATGCAATCCGCAACCAGTTCATTGCGCTTGGCATAATTGCGGCAGGCGCATTTGCCCGCATCAAACAGGCGGCAGCCGACACTGGTCCAGTGGATTTCGCCTGTGTCGTCATCCTCAAGCTTGGACAGGCAACACTTGCCGCAGCCGTCGCACAGCGACTCCCACTCAGTGGCGCTCATCTCCTCAAGCGATTTGGTTTTCCAGAAAGGTTCCGTCATCATGGTGCGATAGCGGGCGTGAGCCTATCCGTAAAGGGGTGCGTGAACGACAGATGAACCCTGTGTTCACGCGCCATTCAAACCAATTCAACAAAAAGCCGTGGAACCAAGAGGCGGTCATCAGTGTTTTGCACTGAGAGTCCGTCTCGAAATACGCTATGCCGGTCTGCAAATGGCGCTTGTCTGCGCTTCGGTGTTCACGTACCCAAAAGTACGCTCCGCTCCGATGCTCAAAAATCACCATTTTCGACTCGGCATAACGAATTTCGAAACGGACTCTTAGCGACCAAAAATGACCGCATTTGACGGCAACCAATGAGGCTGAAATGTCCTTTGACATGCGCCAAACGGAACGGAGATCCAATTCCATGAACAAACGGCTCATCAACCTGCTCGCCAGCGGCACCGCCGCGACGCTGATCTGCGCAGGAGCAGCACTGTGGACCCCGTCCATCGCCGCCCCGCTGCCGGCAGTCTCTGCACTCTTCGCACAGGCCAGTCTCGCCGACGCGCAGGCCCTGTTGCAGGACGCCCTGTCGCGGCTTGAACAGGCCAAAGGCGACGGCGGCGATGTAGGCGCGGCGCAGGCCGAGGTCGATGCTGCAAAGGCCGCAGTTGCAGCCATGAAGGATGCCGAAGCGCAAGGTGCTGCTGATGCCAAAGCTGCTGCCGATGCTGAGGCCGCTGCCGCTGCGCAAGCGGCTGCGGACGCGGAGGCAAAAGCTGCTGCGGACGCCGAAGCCGCTGCAAAGGCTGCCGCTGACGAGGCCGCTGCTGCTGACGCGCAGAAAGCCGCCGAAGCCGATGCTGCTGCCAAAGCCGCCGCTGACGAGGCCGCTGCTGCTGAAGCACAAAAGGCTGCTGAGGCAGATGCCACTGCCAAAGCTGCCGCCGACGAGGCCGCCGCTGCTGAAGCCCAGAAGGCCGCGGAGGCAGATGCTGCCGCGAAGGCCGCAGCAGACGAGGAAGCCGCCAAGCAGGCTGAAGCACAAAAGGCCGCCGACGAAGCCGCCGCTGCCGACGCCCAGAAAGCTGCGGAAGCCGAGGCTGCTGCCAAGGCCGCCGCTGACGAAGCAGCCGCAAAGGCGGCCGCTGACGCCGAAGCCGCCAAGAGCGCCGCCGAGCCAGCGCCAGCGGAGCCTGCGCCAGCGGTTGAACCTGCACCTGTTGAACCCGCCCCTGCGGTCGAGCCAGCACCGGCAGAGCCCGCGCCAGCAGTTGATCCGGCTGCACCAGTCGAGCCAGTTGCCCCGGCAGTTGACCCTGCCGCACCAGCCGAACCAGCGGCACCCGCAGTTGACCCTGCCGCACCAGCCGAGCCAGCGGCACCTGCCGTTGACCCTGCCGCACCGGCCGTTGATCCGGCGGCACCGGCTGATCCGGCTGCACCCGCAGTTGATCCGGCTGCACCGGTCGAGCCGGTTGCACCGGTCGTTGATCCGGTAACTGAAAAGCTGCCTGATCCGCTGCCGGAAAATGCGGCGCCTGTGCTCGACAGCGCCAAGGAAACGCCTGTCGCGCCGGTGGAAGGCGAGCAGCCCGCGCCGGTCGTGGCTGAGCCTGCCACGCCGCCACCCCCGCCACCTGCCACAGATGCAGCGGCACAAGAAGCGATCAAGCCTGTGGTTATTGAATCCGCCACCGGCGAGGCCGGAGAGCGGGTGACAGCACTGCCCGCGCCGGAAGCGCCGCGCGATGTTGAAGTCGTGAAAATTATCGACAACCGGACGATCATCAACGTCGACAACGTTTTCATCATCGAATCGCCGGACGCGCCGCGCCTGACGCAGAAGGATGATGAAGTGTTCGTCGAACGGCTGCCGCGTGGCCGCACCCGCGAAACCATCGTGCGTGAAAACGGCGTTCAGGTGGTGACCATTCGCAACCGTTATGGCGACATCATCCAGCGCGCGCGCATTCTGCCCGATGGCCGCGAGGTGATCCTCGCCTATTCGCCGGAATATGACCGCGAAGAGGAGGTGATTTTCCGCGATCCGGGTCTCGACCTGCCGCCGCTGCGCCTCAACGTGCCGATCCGCGACTATATTCTCTCGGTCAGCGTGTTTGACAATCAGCCGGAGGATTTCAATGAGGAAGAGGTCTATTATGACTTCCTCGAAAAGCCGCCGGTCGAGCGTGTCGAGCGCACCTATTCGGTCAATGAAGTCAAGCGCTCGGCCCGCGTGCGCGACATGGTCCGGCGTATCGATCTGGACACGATCACCTTTGGCTTCTGTACTGCCGACATCAAGGAAGACCAGATCGAAAAGCTCGAAAGCGTTGCCAACGCCATGCTGAAGCTCCTGGAAAAGAACCCGGCGGAAACCTTCCTGATCGAAGGCCACACCGACGCGGTCGGCACCGACATCGCCAACCTCACCCTGTCAGACAAGCGGGCGGAATCCATCGCCAACGCGCTGTCCAACGCTTTCGGCGTGCCGCCGGAGAATTTGAGCACGCAAGGCTACGGCGAGCGCTATCTGAAGGTGAAAACCACCAAGCCGGAAGAGCTGAACCGCCGCGTCGCCATCCGCCGCATCACCTCGCTTGTGGCACCGGTGGCAATGAAGAAGTAGCGGTTGGGACTTGAAGAGATATGAGGCCGGGAGCGATCCCGGCCTTTTTACTTTTCCCCGTCCTCCACATGAAACCTGTGCAGCACCCTGTGAAACACTGGCGCGAGGACGAGGCCTGCTACGCCGAAGATCAGGAGGCCGCAGAAGATGGCGTAGGTTCCGGCGAACAGTTTGCCGCCGTCGGTTTTCAACGGCCCGAGCGGGCCCATGCCGGAAAGGATCATGGCGGAATTGGCAAATGCGTCGATGGCGCTCATGCCTTCAAACCATCCGTACCCTGCCATGCCAACTATGAGCGCCGCGGCAATGATGACGGCAGCGGCGGCAAGGTTGCCAAGAAAGCGGACCCGGAAGCGCGCAGGATTTGCCAGCGGCTGCGACTTCTTTTCATAGGTAAACAGCGATTTCATGGACGCTCCGGTCTTGCCGCAATTGACCGGACTGGTTTACCGTTTTTCCGTGTCGAAGTAACCCGAATCGGATTGCCATGAAACGCCTCGAACTTGCCGTTGAATCGATCATTTTGGCCTCGCGCTGGCTTCTCGTGGTGTTTTATCTTGGGCTTGCCGTGGCGCTTGCCATCTATGCCATCACGTTCGGTGGCAAACTGGTGGCGTTTGTCACCAAGTCTCTGGCCATGGACGAGGCGGACGCGATCCTGTCGATGCTGTCGTTGATCGACGCCGCGCTGGTGGCCAGCCTGGTCGTGATGGTGATCATCGCCGGTTACGAGAATTTCGTATCGAAGTTTGACGAAAACTCGGAGGTCCATTGGCTCGGCACGATCGACGCCGGATCACTGAAGATCAAGGTCGCCTCGACCATTGTCGCTATTTCTTCAATCGACCTGCTGCAAATCTTCCTCGACCTGACAAAATACTCGAACGACAAGATCATGTGGGCAACCCTGATGCATCTGGCGTTTGTGGTTTCAGCGCTGATACTCGCCTATGTCGACCAGATGACCAGCCACGGCAGAGGCAACAAGGACGCTGCGCCGCCGGTTTGATTTTAGAGCCTGAGGCTCAGGAAAACAACGACTTGCCCATCTGCCGGACGATCAGCTCACCCTTCTGAAAGGCCAGAGACACCGCATCGTCGCGCGAGGAGAACAGGTCTGCCCGCACGAATTTGTGCTCCTTGGTCACGCCGTCAATGTCCTTGGTGATGCGCCCGGCAAGCCGCCACTGGCCGTTGTCTTTGACCGGCTCGGCATAAATGACATGACCGTCATACTCGCGGCTCTCACCGGCAAACGATCCGGACGCTCCGCTGCTGCCGGTACCGAACAGGCGTTTCCAGAAGGACATGTGGCGCTCCATCGTCAAGTGTTGTCATGGGAAGATTTGGGCCTTCACAGTCGCAAAATCAATCCAGAAACCGCGCTTTCACCGATGGGTCCGGAACCATGCACTGCCCGCGCTTGCCGAACAGCTGGTAGCGATTGCGGGCGATACGGTTGTAGAGCCAGTCCTTGACCTGTTGCGGCAGATACTTGACGGGCGCGAACACACGCCAAGGCCATCCGAGCTGCTGCATCACGGCAAGGAACGCATCCAGCTTTTGATAGAGCTTGCCGTCCAAAAACACCAGATTGGTGTCATAATCGCCGTGCTTGAGGCCAAGCTGCGTATAAAGCGCCTCACCTTTTTCAGACTGCGCGGTGAGAAAGTTGAAATGCGCCGCCTTGTCGTGGCGCAGCACAAACTGGACAAAGCCGTTGCAAAGCACGCACACACCATCGAACACGATGAGGCCGGAATTCCTGTCGGCAAGCAGTGTCGCCAACAGGTCCGGACGATCTGGCGACGGTGCAGCGACGATATCCATCCCGTTGACATAAGCCCTTGGCACTGAAAATGGAACCGGTGGCGCACGCGGCGATTTGTCGTTGAAACGCGTGTCAACACACAAAAAATTGACAGAAAGTCTAACCCGATAGCTGCGATTTCCGCCTTCCTTTCCATGGGTCCGCGCTTATGTCTAACAAATTGATTGCAATCGAAAGGACGTTGTCATGTGGAACTCTGTCACGACCGCTGCAAATTCGCTGGTGCTAGACCGGCGCAAATTCCTGGCCATCTCGGGCGGCCTGATTGCCGCAGGTGTCATCCCGAAGAGCGCGCTGGCGCTGGCCGGTCCCTATTCCTTCAAGCAGGGAGCATTCGACGTCACCGTCGTCAGCGACGGAATTCTGCTTCTGCCCATTTCGATGATTTTTGTTGATGCCCCTGCAGAAGAGGTCACCAAGCTTCTAGGCACGGCGATTGACGCGGACAAGGCGCGGTTGGAAGTCAACGTGCTGCTGCTGAAATCCGGCGCGGACACCATCCTGATCGACACTGGCACGGGAGGCGGCTTCCAGCCGTCGGCAGGCTCGCTGATGGAAAGCATCAAGGCGGCAGGGAGCGACCCGGCTTCCATCACCAAGGTGATCTACACCCATGCCCACGGCGACCATATCGCAGGCACGGCAGGCAAGGACGGGCTGAATTTCCCGAACGCCACCTACCATATGGCCGAAACCGAGTGGAACTTCTGGTCCCCGGCCGATCTTGCCAGCAAGATGCCAAAGGAAATGGAAGGCATGATCCTTGGCATCCAGTCGCAAATGACAGCCATCAAGGACAAAGTGGCCTTCTTCAAGCCGGGTCAGGAGCTTGTCAGCGGCTTGGCCGCGGTCGATACGGCAGGCCACACGCCCGGCCATGTCTCGTTCGAAATCGCAGGCGGCGATGGCATGATCATCACCGGCGACGCCATTACCAGCCCGAACGTGTTCTTCGCTCACCCGGAATGGAAATTCTCCTTTGACGCCGACCACGCAATGGCCAGCGCCAACCGAAAGAGACTGCTCGACATGGCAGCGACCGGCAAAAAGAAGCTCATCGGCTACCACTGGCCCTACCCGGGCATCGGCATGGCGGAAGCCAAGGACGGCGCTTGGGTGTATGTGCCGCAGGCGTGAGCTGACTGGCGGCTCGACGAGGAGCCCGGCAGTTTTGCCGGGTTCGGACCGGGTGTTCGGG
>JANMQE010000053.1:0-7223 GCA_031370195.1 Phyllobacteriaceae bacterium | reverse complement strand
GGTAAGCCAGAGGCAAACCGTAAAGATGGCCGATGCGGGCGACGGCTTCAGCATAGGGCTCGCGAACAACGCTCATCGTGTGGCCGGAGGCATGAATCATGACGGTTTCACTTTCCATCATTGCAACATGACCCTTCCAGAAAACCAGATCGCCGCGTTGCAACGGCGGGTGCTGTGCACCCTCGCCGATCAGCGCGCCCGCACTTGCCCGCAGCATATCGCTGTCGCGCGGCAGCGCATTGCCGCACATCGCGTGAGAGAGTTGAACAAGTCCGGAGCAGTCGATGCCAAATGCGGTTCGCCCACCCCAGAGATAAGGCGTCTCGATCAAACGCGCAGCAATTACGACCGGATCAGCAGCCATATCTTCGGCCAGTCGGGCATGACCGGCAATGACAGCTTCGCCCGAGGGGAGCAAAAGATAGCGCGTTCCGCGCGTCTCCTTTTCCCCGGCCACAGCCATTCGCGACCCCATCGACAGCGCTGCGGTTACGGGGAATTTCATGTCGGGACCTGGATAAAGAAATGTCCGTGGCACACTCACACAATGAGTCGCGGGCTCAATCTTCGAGGTCAGGGCATTGTGCGCCATATAGCCGACATAGCCGTCACCATCGAGCTGCACCCAACACCAGCCTTCATGATCCTCGAATACCTGAACGGTTTCGCCGAACAGCACTTGCGTATCGACTGGAGCGTCCGGGCTTGGATTGCGGCGGATGTCAGCGACTGCAACGCAGACCTGATTGGGGGTACCGGAAACATAGGCACTTGCATCGACCTGTCCACGCAGACGCTGATCGGCGAGATCCGGTCGGTAAGCGTGCAATCGCCGGTCAGGCATATTCATCGTGGCAATACTCGAGCTTTGGAGATGACCAGATCGCCAAGCCGTTCGACATAAAGTGCACCAGTAACCGTTCGCTTGATCAGCACATTGCGTTTGTCCGACGGATCGCGATGTCGCTCAAGCAGCTTCATTGCGCCCATTGTATCCAGCGCGCGGGTGATGACCGGCTTGGTCACACCCAGTCGTGCGGCAAGTCCGCGGATCATGTGTGGCGGGGCCTCGAGATAGACGGTCAGCAGAATCGACACTTGCCGAAAGGTCAGGTCAGGCGCGTCGTCACGCACTTCTGACAGCGCAATGTCGCGCAAGAGCGTGATGGCCTGAAGCGGTTTCATTTCGATGGACATGGACTGCTTGTAACCGCAATTCGTTTCGGTTCCGTATCATTGAGGGCAAGCATGACCAAATCAAGTCAGCCGAACCGCTTCTCAATCACGTGAAAAATCGTGCGGATTGCCTGCGCTTCACCTCCAACAGGGCTGTGGGCTTTGTCCACCGGGTTCCAGCCAAAGATATCAAAGTGTGCCCAAGAGCGGGCTCCAACCGCGAACTTCTTGAGGAACAGCGCCGCAGTGACAGCACCGGCAAAACCATCGCTCGTCACGTTGTTGGTATCGGCAGTTTTTGACGCCAGCTTGCGCTCATAAGGCGCCCACAAAGGCAGCCGCCAAACCGGATCAGCCACCAATCCCGATGCTGTTGCAAGGTCATTCGACAGCCCTTCATCGTCCGTGAAGAAAGGCGGTAAATCCGGTCCGAGCGCCACGCGCGCCGCACCTGTCAATGTTGCCATGTCGATGAGCAAATCCGGGTCTTCCTCCATCGCCAATGTCAAGGCATCAGCCAGGATCAGTCGGCCTTCGGCGTCGGTATTGCCTATCTCAACAGTCAAACCGCTGCGGCTTTTGAGGATATCACCCGGCCTGAATGCTGATGCCGATATCGAGTTTTCAACCGCTGGAATGAGAACACGGAGCCGGACTTTCAGGCCGGACTGCATAACAAGCTGCGCCAGTGCCAAAACATTTGCAGCGCCGCCCATATCCTTTTTCATCAGCAGCATCGAACTTGACGGCTTGATGTCGAGGCCGCCTGTATCAAAGGCAACACCTTTTCCGATCAGTGTAATCTTTGGTGATGACTTTGATCCCCAAGAGATGTCGATCAACCGTGGTTCTTCGCTTGCTGCGCGGCCAACGGCGTGGATCATCGGAAACCCGCGCGCCAGAGCTGCGCCCTTGATCACTTTCACTTTAGCCTTGCTGGTCTTTGCAACCGCACGGCATGCCGCTTCGATTGCGTCCGGCCCCATGTCATTGGCCGGGATGTTGATGAGGTCGCGGGCTAGAAACGCGGCTTGAGCCAGATGAATGACCCGGTCGGCATCGGCCCCTTCGGGGCAATAAAGCAGTACTTTTCGCTCTCTGGATTTTTTGTAATGGTCAAACCGGTATCCACCAAGCAGAAAGCCGAGCATCGCAAGTTCTGGCTCAGCAGGCGTATTGGCGAAATACCAGTTGCCTTCAGGCAGACCCGTTGCGAGCTTGCCAAAAACAAGGCGCTCATCCGGGCCTTCGCCGCCGGTGCCGAATACCGCGCCGGCAATCTGCCCGCTTTCGTCCGGGACCAAAATCAGCGAGCCAGGCTTTCCATCAAAATCGCATGCCTTCAGCCACTTTGAGGCAGTGACGGAAATGCCTTCCGGCAGAAGATTGCCGGCAGTCGCAAGCCAAACCGGCCGGGCGTCCGGCGCGCGCAAGCGTGTCAAGTATGATGCCATGTCGAAACCTTTCCAACGGCAGACGAAGAAGCCGAGCTTAACCTTTCATTAGGGTTAACAGAATATTTCTGAAGGCGAAACGCGCGAGGCCAAAGCGATTTGCACCGGCGCAATACCGAGGCGGAGATACGGGCACATGGCATTGACGCGACGTTTATCTGGTTTGCGCAGTTCTGCTGGGCTCGTGCTGATTTCGCTCACTTTGGCCGTCAGCGGATGCGCCAATGGCAAGCTGACAACGGGATCCATTTCCCGGAGCCCATCCAGCAAATCGCTCGACAGCATGAACACCTCGCAGCTTGCCAGCTCCCGCGCTGCCATCGGTCGTGCTTATGAAAAGAACCCGAAAGACAAGGAAGCCGGTATCGCCTATGCCAACGTTTTGCGGATGACCGGGCAGAATGAACAGGCGCTGGCCGTGATGCGCCAGACTGCGATCTATTTCCCGAATGACCGCGATGTCTTGTCCGCCTACGGCAAGTCGCTCGCAAGCGTCGGACAGTTTGAAGCTGCACTTGATGCCATCCAGCGTGCGCAGCGGCCGGAATATCCGGACTGGAAACTTCTGTCTGCCGAGGGCGCGATTCTCGATCAGCTCGGTCGTCCCGAAGAGGCGCGTGACCGCTATCGAAAGGCTCTCGACATGCAGCCAAACGAAGCGTCAATCCAGTCAAATTTGGGAATGTCCTATCTGTTGCAAGGCGATCTGCGTACAGCAGAGACTTATCTCTCAGCAGCAGCAAAGAGCCCGGGCTCGGACTCAACTGTCCGGCAAAACCTTGCTTTGGTTATCGGTTTGCAGGGCCGGTTTGATGAGGCCGAGCGTGTTGCCCGCCAAGAGCTGGCACCGGAACAGGCGGAGGCCAATGTCGCCTATTTGCGCCGGATGCTGGCGCAGCAGGATTCTTTGGGTCAGCTCAAGCAGGAAGACGCTGCCAAGGCCAATGGATAGGCGCATATGTCGCCCAAAGACTCAAGAAAAAGGCACCTGATTGGTGCCTTTTCTTTTGTCAGGTACTTGGAGATCTTATGGCCGCTCTCATGGCCATCCTGATGTTGCAAATCAATTGGCCGAGATGCCATCCGACTGTTTGGGCTTGTCGCCGAAAATACCGCCATTTGCCGAGATCGAGATGCCGGCCGGGCCCAAAATGACGATAAATAGCACGGGCAGAAAGAACAGGATCATTGGCACGGTCAGTTTCGGCGGCAGGGCCGCCGCTTTCTTCTCCGCCTCGTTCAAGCGCATTTCACGGCTTTCCTGAGACAGGACACGAAGCGCTGTTGCGACTGGAGTGCCGTAGCGCTCGGCCTGAATGAGGGCCTGCGAAACGGACTTCACAGAATCCAAGCCCGTGCGATTGGCGAGATTTTCGTAAGCCTGACGGCGTTCCGGCAGGAATGAGAGTTCGGCGGTTGTCAGCACCAGTTCTTCCGCGAGCTCGACTGATTGCGAGCCGATTTCATCCGAAACCTTGCGGAACGCGCCTTCTGTGGCGATACCGGATTCGACGCAAATCAGCATAAGATCGAGAGCGTCAGGCCATGCGCGCTGGATGGACTGACGGCGCTTGGAAACGCGGTTTGAGATGTAGACATTCGGGGCGTAAAAGCCGGCGTAGGCAATGCAGACACAGATGAACCATTTCATCATCGTCGATTGTTCGGCAAAGCCGCCAAGCACGAACACGTAAATCACCGCACCAAGGAAGGCGATGAATGGCAAGACAAAGCGCAGGAACAGGAACATGATCAGCGGGTTCTGGCCGCGGAAACCTGCCATGCGCAGGCGGTTGACGGTGTTTTCGTCGGCGAGCGCCTTCTTCAGATCAAGCCCATCGACGATGGCCAAAACGCCGGCCTTCTGGTTGGCTTCCTTGAGACTGCCGCCCTGCCCCTTGCGGCGGCGATCGGCATCACTGGCAAGCTTTGCACGTTCGCGCGCCTTGATCGCATCGCGCTCCAGGGCAACGCTTTTCATCCTGCTCTGCAATTCGCCGCCGCTCAAGTAGGGCATGAGCACGGTAAAGATCGTGGCGAACACGGCAAGGCCGGTGAGTGCGACGAACAGGAATTGCGGGTCCTTGATGCTGTCCATGAAGGAGTTCATTTGTCTTCTCCTTACATATCGAAGTTGATCATCTTCTTCATGACCATGACGCCGATGCTCATCCACGCAAGACCGATGCCGATAAGCATGTGGCCAGTGTCGGTTGTGAAGAGCAGCATCATGTAATCAGGCGAAGACAGGTAAACGAGCAGGGTGACGATAAACGGCAGCGCGCCGATGATTGCGGCAGAGGCCTTGGCTTCCATGGAAAGCGCAGCGACTTTTGCCTTCATCTTCTTGCGGTCACGCAAGACGCGCGACAGGTTGCCCAATGCTTCCGACAGATTGCCGCCGGCGGCAGACTGGATTTGAATGACGATTCCAAAAAAGTTGGCCTCGGGGCACGGCATGGTCTCATAGAGTTTGCCAGCGGCTTCCGGAATGGACAGCCCGATTTTCTGCTGGTCAAGGATGCGCTGGAATTCGGACTTGACCGGCTCCTTGGCTTCATTGGCAATCAAGCGAAGGCCGTCATTGAGCGGAAGACCGGATTTCACTGCGCGGACAATGATGTCGATGGAGTTTGGAAACTCTTCGAGAAACTTCTTCATGCGCCGCTTGCGGCAGAAAGAAACATACCACCTTGGCAGGCCAATGCCGAAGACGAGCGCGGCACCGGGAAGGCCGAGCAAGGGGCCACCCGCGAAGAAATACGCAATCGTCGCAACCACAGCGAGGACCGCAGAAATGGTGTAGAATTTTTGCATGTTGCCAGACATGCCGGCTTGCTGCATTTGAATGCGCAACGGCGGTCGCTGGATCATTTTTTCACGGTTTTTCTGCCGGTCTTCCAGATCCTTGATGTTGTCCTGCACAGCCTTGCGGCGCTTGTTTGCGTCCGTCGTCTTGTCTTTGGCCGACCGTGCCAAAGTCCTGTCTGTTTCAGATGCTTGAACGGTCTTCAGGCGTTTGCCAGTCCGGTTCTCTTCCTCGATTTTCTGAAAGAGCAAGGCATAGACGAGTGCGGCCCCGCTGAATCCCGCGAGTGCAATGAAAGCCAGAGTATTTGTGTCCAAGCCAAACATGTACTGTTACCCGTAATGCCCTAGTTGCGGATTTGCTCCATGGCATCCAATGCGTTTGCGAGACGGTTTTCCTCATTGAAATACCGTGCGCGGTCCCAGAAGGCCGGACGACCGACACCGGTCGAAACATGCTTGCCGATGATCTTGCCGTTGGCGTCTTCGCCACGCATGTCATAGAGCATCAAGTCTTGCGTAATGATTACGTCGCCTTCCATGCCGATCACTTCCGTGATGTGCGTGATGCGGCGGGAACCATCGCGAAGGCGCATGGCCTGGATTATGATATCGACCGAGCCGACGATGATTTCACGTACCGTCTTTTGCGGCAGCGTGAAGCCACCCATGGCGATCATCGATTCAATACGGTTGAGGCATTCACGCGGTGAGTTGGAGTGGATCGTGCCCATTGAACCGTCATGGCCGGTGTTCATTGCCTGAAGCAAATCGAACACTTCAGGGCCACGGACTTCGCCGACGATGATGCGTTCGGGACGCATGCGCAGGCAGTTCTTGACAAGGTCAGTCATGGTGATCTGACCCTCGCCCTCAAGGTTCGGCGGACGGGTTTCGAGGCGTACCACATGCGGCTGCTGCAGCTGAAGTTCGGCCGAGTCTTCACAGGTGATGATGCGCTCGTCGCGATCAATGTAGTTGGTCAGGCAGTTGAGCAATGTCGTCTTGCCAGAGCCGGTACCGCCGGAGATGACAACGTTGCAGCGCACCCGGCCGATGATCTGGAGGACAGTCGCGCCTTCCGGCGAGATTGCGCCAAACTTGACCAGCTGGTCGAGCGTGAGCTTGTCCTTCTTGAATTTGCGAATGGTGAGCGCTGCACCATCAATGGCGAGCGGCGGCGCAATCACGTTGACGCGCGAACCGTCTGGAAGACGCGCATCGCAAATCGGGCTCGATTCATCGACGCGGCGGCCGACTTGACTGACAATGCGCTGGCAAATGTTGAGAAGCTGCTGGTTATCGCGGAACCTGATGTTGGTTTCCTGCACTTTGCCGGCAACTTCGATATAGGTCATCTTTGCACCGTTGACCATGATGTCGGCGATGTCGTCCCGCGCCAGCAATGGCTCAAGCGGACCGTAGCCGAGAACATCGTTGCAGATGTCTTCGAGCAGCTCTTCCTGCTCTGCAATCGACATGGCAAAGTTTTTGATCGCGATGATGTCGTTGACGATGTCGCGGATTTCTTCGCGCGCCGTGTCCGTGTCGAGTTTGGCAAGCTGGGACAGATCAATGGTGTCAATCAGCGCAGAGAAGACTTGCGACTTGGTGTCGTAATAATTGTCGCCTTTTTCACGCGCTTGCCGGGGCGTTTGGGAGCTGCCGACCGCAACCGCTGGCATCGCCGCTTTGGCTGAAGCCGACGGCGGCGCGGATTCGGCCGCAGCCGGTGCGGCTCCGGCGGATACGGTTGCGGGCACCGGGCGGTTTTCCACCCCTGCC
>JANMQE010000037.1:0-2631 GCA_031370195.1 Phyllobacteriaceae bacterium | reverse complement strand
GCGGTTGCGGCGATGTAGATCGTGCGTCCCTGCTGCTCTGCTTCGTCAATCAGGCTGTTGGCGGTGCGCGACTGCCTATCTGCAAGGCGGGCGGAGGGCCAGCCATTGTCAACAACTATGGCAAGCGGGCCGGCACCGCTTGCAAGGCGGGTAACCGGATTGAGTACAGGATCGGCCAGCGCAAGTGTGATCGCAGCAGCAAGCGCAAGGCGCAGCACCAAGAGCCACCAGGGCATTTTGCGCGGGGTGACCTCGCTCTTGAGGACTTTCGCGAGTATTTTCAACGGAGGAAACGTCTCGATGTCCGGGCGCGGCGGGGTTACTCGCAGGAGCCACCAGATAATTGGCAAGAGCACCAAACCGCCGAGCACCAAAGGTGATGCGAAGGTAATCAAGCCGCTCATGCACCGGCACCCGCTAAAGGTGCGCCCGCGAAACTGTTGTGCAATTTCAGGATTGCGGTCGTGGCCGGATCACTGGTACGGCTGACGGTATAGGTCCAGCCACGACGGCGCATGGCGTTTGAAAGTGTCTCACGACGGGCGGTGTAAGCGGCTCTGTAGGCGGATGCGACAGTTTCGGCTCGGCCCGCAGAAAGCCGTGCGCCGGTTTCGGGATCACGGAATTCGGTATGGCCGAGATACGGGAAATCTTCTTCCACAGGGTCTGCGACTTCGACAAGATGGCCGCGCAGCCCGCGGCCGAGCAGTGGATCGAGCTTGGCAAGCGCATCTTCCGCCGGCTCGGCAAAGTCGCTGACGATCACCAGTTCGGAGAAACGTCTTGCGGGTTCAAAGCCGGGAATTTCCATTCGAGGCTTGGCAACGGCAAGGCGCATGGCAAGGCGCGCAGCACCGTCGCGGGCGGAGAATGGCGTGGCAACATCCGGCCAGGCGATGCGTTCGCCTGAGCGGGAAAGAAGTTCGGCAAGGGCGAGTGTGATCAGCAGCGCGCGGTCGGCTTTGGATGAACGGGCGAGCGAGGATTTGAACTGCATGGATGGCGAAGCGTCTGCCCAGAGCCAAATCGTGTGGGCTGCGTCCCATTCCTTTTCGCGCACGTAGCTTGAGTCGTCGCGGGCCGAGCGCCGCCAGTCCACAAGCTGGGCCGGTTCGCCGCTCATGTGCGGCCGAAACTGCCAGAAATTCTCGCCGGAGCCACGCATGCGGCGGCCATGCCAGCCGGACGAAACTGTCGCGGCAATTCGTTGGGCTTCTACCAGCAGGTCAGGGATCGCGGCGGCGCGCGTTCTTGCTTCACCAAGGATTGTGTTGGGCGAAGGGGGTGCTGAGATCTGGCCAAGCGCTGCCATCAAGTGATCCTAAAGCGCTGACTTGACGAGACGGGCGACGACATCACGCACCGTCAGGCCATCGGCGCGGGCGGCAAACGTCAGCGCCATGCGGTGTTGCAGCACGGGTTCGGCAAGGGCAGCGATGTCGTCCACGGATGGAGCAAGCCGGCCATCGTAAAGTGCGCGGGCACGGGCGCACAGGGTGAGCGCCTGGCCGGCGCGCGGACCGGGACCCCAAGCTATCTGCGCCGCCGTTTCCTTGTCCGCGGTATCGGGCCGGGCGGCGCGGACGAGTTTGAGGATTGCATCGACGACCGTTTCAGGCACCGGCATGGAGCGGACGAGCGACTGCATGTCCTGCAAGCGCTCTGGCGTGATGACGGCCGAGACGGTTGCCGAGCCGGTTCCGGTCGTTTCGATTAGGATGCGGCGCTCTGCGTCGAGCTCGGGGTAGAGTACGTCTATCTGCATCAGGAATCGGTCGAGCTGGGCTTCCGGCAGCGGGTAAGTGCCTTCCTGCTCCAGCGGGTTCTGTGTGGCGAGCACATGGAAAGGACGGGGCAGGTCGTGGCGCTCGCCGGCAACCGTGACGTGGTATTCCTGCATGGCCTGCAAAAGCGCCGACTGGGTGCGCGGCGAGGCGCGGTTGATTTCGTCGGCCATCAAGAGCTGCGAGAACACCGGGCCCTTGATGAAGCGGAACGCGCGCTTGCCGTCCGCTGATTGATCCATGACTTCCGAGCCAATGATGTCTGCCGGCATCAGGTCCGGTGTGAACTGGATGCGGCGTTCGGCAAGGCCCAGCACTGTGCCGAGCGTTTCGACAAGCTTGGTTTTGGCAAGGCCTGGAACACCAACGAGCAGGGCGTGACCACCTGCCATAATCGCCACGAGTGAGCGCTCGACTACGGTTTCCTGACCGAAAATGAGCTTGGCAATCGTGGTGCGAATGCTTTGCAGGTCGCCTTGCGCAGCTTCCGCCATGGCGATCATGGCCTTGCCATCTGGCGCGCTGGCGTTGGTCATCGTGTTCATTTGCCGCATCTCCTGAACGTGTCGCCGCTGATTCGCAAACTACGGCAACCATCTGTATCAACCTAATCGACCGGATTGACATGACAAGCGCGGCAAGAGTGACTATTTCGTGACTGTATGGTCAACGAAATCAAACACGACACCCGATCCACCGCTCAGCCGCCGCAGGGCATTGGCGATTTGCAGGCGCTGATATCGCGCGCCAGCGATGGTTCGCGTGCGCTTCCGCCGGTTGAGAAGTGGGATCCGCCGTTCTGCGGCGACATTGACATGGAGATCCGCGCCGACGGGACGTGGTTCTA
>JANMQE010000033.1:0-1602 GCA_031370195.1 Phyllobacteriaceae bacterium | reverse complement strand
GGCCATCGCCGCGATTACTGCCGTGGTTTCCTCTGCAATCATGAGAGCCGGCGGCATGACGCTGCTGATCGTTGGTCCCTTCATTCCATTGCTTGGCCTGCTGTTTGTCTTGCCGGCGATGGCTGTCTTTGGTTACATCGTGCGGGTGTTTGCCAAGAGCCAGCCAGCGGAAGGCCTAGGCGCGATTCTGGCGATTGTTTGTTGTGCCATTGCGGCGCAATCATTTCACTTGTCGCAGACAAAACTGGCCAAAGCTGCGGCGCAGAGGCTGGAGCCATCAGCCCAAGTTCTCAAATCCGAAATGCTGGAAATCGGGAATGACATCTGTGGCGAAAGCTGCATGGTGACGCTGGCATTCAATGGATTTCAAGTCTCATCCATAATCAAGAATCCATACCAACAATCAGAAATTCCAAAGGAAGTGACTTCATATGCAAGGATTCCGGTTGGCGAGTGTTTCAAAGATGAAGAGGGGGTAATATATCACAGCTTCATGAGCCTCGGTTACTTCGACTTTTGCGTCGCTCAAAAACAAACGAAGACTATGCCACAAGCCATAAGGGTGTGGTCAGTCAACGAGCCGCAGCACCCGAGTGGCAATAATCCGTACACAGTTACAGTTGAAGCCACACGGATGCGTGCGGGAAGTGACGAGAAAATTGCTAGC
This sequence comes from Phyllobacteriaceae bacterium, assembly GCA_031370195.1. Taxonomy (GTDB): domain Bacteria; phylum Pseudomonadota; class Alphaproteobacteria; order Rhizobiales; family Rhizobiaceae; genus JANMEX01. The sequence continues at coordinate 935 of JANMQE010000033.1, read as the reverse complement.
TGGACCAAAGTCTATGTCGCTCCGGTGACCTACTTCCCGTTTTCCCTGCTTCCCGCTGAACCGGGCAGAACGGAGGGGTCGTTTCAGAACCATGAGTTTATCAAAGCACTCACGGGCATAGATACCTCATTGAACATCACGCGGAGGCTGAATTTTCAGCCTCTTCAGCAAATTCAGACCGGTCTCAAATTCATGTTGTCCGAAAACGAGAATCTAAGGCGCAATGGAAGTTCGATTGTAGACTCGGCCAGAGTCGGGCGCGACGACGCAGCGGACAAATTTCTGGAGAGCGAAGTACAGAGAATGTGGGATAGCGGTGGTAAATACGAGCGGGCCGCCGCAGCGGAGTTGTGCTACACGCTCTCGCCAGCTGCAATAAAGAAATTGGCTCCGTTACTTGTTAGTCACGCACTTAGTTCGAAAGACTATGATGATCTGCTCTGGGCGCACGCTTCTTGGTGCGCATCGCGTGCTGCAACAGGCTTGGGATATTCGCCAGCACCACAAGACGGTGAGCTTGCTCTAAATATCTTCACATCCAATACGCAATTCAAACCGAAGGACGGCATTGTATTGCAGCTAGCCTACTTGGCTGCAGCCTCGGATTCTGCTGTCGGCCCTAGCCGGGCAATGGGCGCACTGTTGGATTATCGAGATCGTGTGATCGTAGAGGTAAATATCTTTGACGTTTTTGAAGATTTTTGTCCTAAACTCTGCCCGATACTAACTCCAGCTCAATCGATGAGGTTCATCGATCAAGAAATAAAGCCAGATCGGGTGCCAGACTTTCATTATATGGAAAACGTGTGGAGGTATTCAGACAGAGCCGCATTCCGCAAGCAGTTTGTAGAGAAGTTCACTTTGCTTGCCACCAAAATCACCAACGACGAGCAACGTGAGAATTGGCTGGAGCACGTAGGTAAACTTGTTGACCG
>JANMQE010000007.1:0-3743 GCA_031370195.1 Phyllobacteriaceae bacterium | reverse complement strand
TGGTCAACCAGCAAATTTTGGTGACGCTGCTTCCGTCGGTATCTGCAGCCGCTGACAAACGACACCCACAACGACTGGCCCAGCAAACCCTCACCCAACGTACCGCCGTTCGCAATTCAACTGGCAAGCTGCGCCGATTTTGAGCATAAGAATACAATCATCGTTCACCCGAAAAGTCTTTCATGCAAAAACACCGCGGCCTTCCAGAATTCATGTACGGCACCAACCTTCGTATCGCCATCCGGCGGGATGCGAAGGAGGTGACGCCTTTGCGGCGGCGGGAGCGGGATTGGAAGCGGCCGCCGGAGCAGCTTCAGGCCGATGAGTTTCTGATCGGATCGCTTTACAAGCTCTACAAGGACCAGCCATTTGTGCGTGGCAATATCGATGCCGGGCGGCTGAATTGGGTGCTCGGGCGCGAGATTGTTGCGGCGGACGGCAACTTTAGTTCTATCGACTACGAGGCGCTGCTCAAGATAGACGTGCCACTGGCGCGGAAATCATTTCCCGGCGCGTTCGAGTAGGCGATGTTCAAAAAAATCCTCATTGCAAACCGTGGCGAGATTGCCTGCCGGGTGATGAAGACAGCCCGTCTGATGGGCATCAAGACTGTCGCGGTCTATTCGGATGCGGACCGCGATGCGCTGCATGTGAGACACGCTGATGAGGCGGTGCATATCGGGCCTGCGCCATCGAGCCAGTCCTACATTGTGATTGAAAAAATTCTGGACGCGGTGAAGCAGACCAGCGCTGAGGCTGTGCATCCCGGCTACGGGTTCCTGTCGGAGAACGCCAAGTTTGCGCAGGCGCTGAAGGCGGCAAACGTCGCGTTCATTGGCCCACCCGTCAAAGCCATCGAGGCGATGGGCGACAAGATCACCTCCAAGAAGATCGCGATGGAAGCGGGCGTTTCGACCGTGCCCGGCTTCATGGGGCTGATTGACGACGCCGAGCACGCGGTGACGATTTCGCGCCAGATCGGCTATCCGGTGATGATAAAGGCCTCGGCAGGCGGCGGAGGCAAGGGCATGCGCGTTGCCCATTCCGATGACGAAGCGCGCGAGGGGTTTGCGCTGTCGCGCTCGGAGGCGAAAAATTCGTTTGGCGACGACCGGATTTTCATCGAAAAGTTTGTGACCCAGCCGCGGCATATTGAAATTCAGGTGCTGGGCGACCACCATGGCAACGTCATTTATCTCGGCGAGCGGGAGTGCTCGATCCAGCGGCGGAACCAGAAGGTGGTCGAGGAGGCGCCCTCGCCTTTCCTCGACGAAGTGACACGCAAAGCCATGGGCGAGCAGGCCGTGGCGCTCTCCAAGGCGGTCGGCTATTTCTCCGCTGGCACCGTCGAGTTCATCGTCGACGGCAGCCGCAACTTTTACTTTCTCGAGATGAACACACGTCTGCAGGTGGAGCATCCGGTGACGGAGCTGATCACCGGCATCGATCTTGTCGAGAAGATGATCCGCGTGGCGGCGGGCGAGCCGCTGGGCATGACACAGGATGACGTGAAGCTGAACGGCTGGGCGATTGAGAGCCGCCTTTATGCCGAGGACCCTTACCGCAGCTTTCTGCCGTCTATCGGCCGACTGACGCGCTACCGGCCGCCGCTTGAGGGTACGCGCAGCGACGGGACGATCCTGCGCAACGACACGGGCGTTTTCGAGGGTGGCGAAATCTCGATGTATTACGACCCGATGATCGCCAAGCTGTGCACGTGGGCACCGGAGAGACTGGCCGCGATTGACGCGATGCGCCAAGCGCTGGATGATTTCGAGGTGGACGGCATCGGCCACAATCTGCCGTTTCTCTCGGCGGTTATGGGACATGCGCGGTTTCGCTCCGGCAACATCACCACTGCCTTCATTGCCGAGGAATTCCCCGACGGGTTCCATGGCGTCGAAGCGGACGCGACGCAGCTGTGTGATCTGGCGGCGATTGCGGTGGCCATGCAGGTGGCGCGGGAGGAGCGCGCGACGCAGATTTCCGGCACGATGGAGAACCACAAGCGCAGGCTCGGCGCGGAGTGGATCGCGGCCTCGAACGGAACGCAGTTTGCGGCGAGCGTGAAGCATGATGGCGAGGCCTTGAAGGTGTCGCTTGATGGCTGTGCGGCGGTGACGCTGACGGGCAGTTGGAAGCCGGGCATGCCGTTGGCAAAGTACGTCATTGATGGACGCGCGCTGTCGGTGAAGGCGGCCTTCGTCGGCTCTGGCATACGCCTGCGCCATCGGGGAATGGATCTGACCTTTACCGTGCGCCGCCCGCGCGTGGCGGAATTGGCGAAGCTGATGCCGGTCAAAGTTGCCAAGGATACATCGCGGATGCTGCTGTGCCCTATGCCTGGACTGGTGCGGTCCATACTGGTTGGCGTTGGCGATACGGTCGAGGCCGGTCAGGCTTTGGCGATGGTCGAGGCGATGAAGATGGAGAATGTGCTGCGGGCGGAGCGCAAGGCTGTGGTGAAGCGCGTGGCGGCAAGCGAGGGCACGAGCCTTGCGGTGGATGAGTTGATCATGGAGTTTGAATGATGGGGGATATTTTTCAGCCTCGGCGCTGCCCCTCATCCGGCCCGTTGGGCCACTGCCGGGGCAAGCCACGGGTCTTGCCCGTCCTTCGGACCCCCGCAAGCGGCGAAGAGAAGGAGTTAATCGCCAAGATTGCGGCGTTCCCTTCTCCCCGCCTCTTGCGGGGAGAAGGTGCCCCGACAGGGGCGGATGAGGGGCAGCTCCAAGGGTGGAGACTGCCATGACCACCCTTTCCGACTGGCAAAAACTCGCCGCCAAGGAACTGCGCGCTGACCTTGCCCCGCGCCCGACGCCCGAGGGCATCGCCATCAAGCCGCTTTACACTGCTGCGGACCTCGACGGCATTGACCATATAGCCTCCCTCCCCGGCTTCGCCCCCTTCGTGCGCGGCCCTCGTGCCACGATGTATGCCGGGCGACCATGGACGATCCGGCAGTATGCGGGGTTTTCGACAGCGGCGGAGTCGAATGCGTTTTACCGCAAGGCGCTGGCGGGCGGGCAGAAGGGGTTGTCCGTTGCTTTCGATCTCGCCACCCATCGCGGATATGACTCGGACCATCCGCGTGTTGCCGCCGATGTCGGCAAGGCGGGGGTGGCGATTGATTCTGTCGAGGACATGAAAATCCTGTTCGAAGGGATTCCGCTTGGCGAGATGTCTGTCTCCATGACGATGAACGGCGCGGTGATCCCGATCCTTGCCTCGTTTATCGTCGCAGGCGAGGAACAGGGCGTTTCGCGGGCGGCGCTTTCGGGCACGATCCAAAACGACATCCTCAAGGAGTTCATGGTCCGCAACACGTATATCTATCCGCCTGAGCCTTCGATGCGGATTGTGGCGGATATTATTGATTACACCGCGCGCGAGATGCCGAAATTCAACTCGATTTCGATCTCCGGCTATCACATTCAGGAGGCCGGGGCGACGCTGGTGCAGGAGTTGGCGTTCACGCTGGCCGACGGGCGCGAATACGTGCGCGTCGCGCTGGCGCGCGGCATGGACGTGGACGCGTTCGCGCCGCGCCTCTCGTTCTTCTTCGGCATCGGGATGAATTTCTATCTCGAGATCGCCAAGCTGCGCGCGGCGCGTCTCCTGTGGTGGCGGATCATGACCGCGTTCGCGCCCAAGTCGCAGAAATCGCTACTGCTGCGCACGCATTGCCAGACGTCGGGCTGGTCGCTCACCGAGCAGGACCCGTACAACAACATCGTGCGCAC
>JANMQE010000750.1:0-3546 GCA_031370195.1 Phyllobacteriaceae bacterium | reverse complement strand
CAAGCCATAAAAATAGATCGGCGTCGGCAGGATCGACACCGGCCCGTAAGTCTCGCTGGCGGCAGCAAAGTCCGAAAACACTTTCGGATACATCAGATACGAGGCGAACTCGGCATCCGAGAGTTTGCGGTCGAGCTTCTTCTCAATCGCCTTGCGGTCAGCGGCAAGGTCGGCCTGTTTGATCAGCGCGCCGGGGCGCACCGTGATTGGCTTTTCGCCCTTGAGCGCCTTGGTTTGCAATTTCTCCGGCCAACCCATCGGTGGCTGACCCAGATCACCACGCAGCATGGAAATCACCGAGTCGGGGAAGGCGATGTCCTTGGCGGGGTTTTCAACGTCTGCGACGGTCAACTCCTGGCTGACCATCATCAGCGCCATGTCGCCGACCACCTTGGAAGACGGCGTCACCTTGACGATATCGCCAAACATCCGGTTGGCATCGGCATAGGCCTGCGCCACTTCATGCCAGCGGGTTTCAAGTCCAAGCGAGCGGGCCTGTTCCTTCAAGTTCGTGAATTGTCCGCCCGGCATTTCATGCAGGTAGACTTCCGAAGCCGGGCCCTTAAGGTCGCTCTCAAAGGCCGCATACTGATTGCGCACGGCCTCCCAGTAAAAAGAAATCTTGCGTATCCAGCCGGTATCCAGCCCGGGATCGCGATCCGTGCCTTTCAACGCTTCCACAATCGAGCCAAGACACGGCTGCGACGTGTTGCCGGAGAACGCGTCCATCGCCGCATCAATCGCATCAACGCCCGATTCAACAGCAGCGAGCACTGTGGCTGCGGCAATGCCCGATGTGTCATGCGTATGGAAGTGGATTGGCAAGTCCGTCGCCTCGCGCAACGCCTTGAACAGCGCCCGTGCCGCTGCCGGCTTCAACAGGCCGGCCATGTCCTTGACAGCCAGAATGTGTGCGCCGGCCCTTTCCAGATCCTTGGCCAGATTGACGTAATATTTCAGATCATACTTGGCACGGTCCGGATCGAGAATATCGCCGGTGTAGCAGAGCGCGGCCTCGCAGAGCTTGTTCTCCTCCAGCACCGCATACATCGACACGCGCATGTTCTCAACCCAGTTGAGACAGTCAAACACGCGGAACAAATCCACCCCGCCTTGTGCGGCCTGCTTGACGAAATACTTCACAACATTATCGGCATAGTTGGTGTAGCCGACGCCGTTCGCGCCGCGCAGTAGCATTTGCAAAAGCAGGTTCGGCGCGGCCTCTCGCACCTTCGACAAGCGCTCCCAAGGGTCTTCAGTCAGGAAGCGCATCGACACATCAAACGTGGCACCACCCCAGCATTCCAGCGAAAGAAGTTGCGGCAAGGCTCTCGCATAGGTTCCGGCAATGGCGGCAATATCGTGCGTGCGAACACGGGTGGCGAGCAGCGACTGGTGCCCATCGCGCATGGTCGTATCAGTGACGAGTACTTGCTTTTGTTCGCGCATCCAAGCGCCAAATTTCTGCGGGCCAAGCTGATCCAGCAATTGCTTGGTGCCAGCCTGCACCGGGCCGCCGATGAACGGAACACGAGGAGCAGCAGCATCAGCATTCGGCTTGGCACGGCCCTTGGTCTCCGGATGGCCGTTGACGGTGACATCGCCAAGATAGTTGATGATCTTGGTCGCGCGGTCCTGCCGCTTGACTTGCGCAAACAGTTCCGGCGTCGTGTCAATGAAGCGCGTGGTGTAGCTGTTGTCCTTGAATTTCGGATGGCCGATGATCGCTTCAAGAAATGTCAGGTTTGTCGCCACGCCGCGGATGCGGAACTCGCGCAAGGCGCGGTCCATGCGGGCGATGGTTTCCTGTGGCGTCGGCGCCCAAGCGGTGACTTTTTCCAGCAGCGGATCATAGAACCGCGTGATGATCGCGCCGGAATAGGCCGTGCCGCCGTCAAGCCGGATGCCAAAGCCAGTCGCGCCGCGATAGGCGATGATGCGGCCATAATCAGGAATGAAATTCTGCTCCGGATCTTCCGTCGTGATGCGGCATTGCAGGGCGTGGCCATTGAGCTTGATGTCTTCCTGACGCGGAACACCGGATTCCGGCGTGCCGATCTTCTCGCCTTCGACAACATGAATCTGCGCCTTGACGATGTCGATGCCGGTGATTTCTTCGGTCACCGTATGCTCGACTTGAATGCGCGGGTTCACTTCGATGAAGTAAAACTCTTCGGTGTCCGCATTCATCAAAAACTCGACCGTGCCGGCGGCGAGATAGTTGGTGGCGCGGGCGAGTTTCAATGCATGCGCGCAGACTTCCTCACGCTGCGCATCCGTGAGATAAGGTGCCGGAGCCCGCTCGACGACCTTCTGGTTGCGGCGCTGGATTGAGCAGTCGCGCTCGAACAGATGCACGACATTGCCGTGGCGGTCGCCAATGACCTGCACTTCGATATGACGCGCCCGCTCGACCAGCTTTTCAAGATACACCTCATCCTTGCCGAACGCGGCCCTGGCCTCGCGCTTGCCTTCCATCACCTCGCGCTCAAGATCGGCTTCCGCACGGATGGTGCGCATCCCGCGCCCGCCGCCGCCCCATGAGGCTTTGAGCATCAAGGGATAGCCGACCTGAAGCGCCAGCTTCTTCACCTCATTGATGTCATCAGGCAACGGCTCAGTCGCAGGTATGACCGGCACACCAACCTCAATCGCCAGATTGCGCGCCGCGACCTTGTTGCCAAGACGGCGCATCGTATCACCAGATGGACCGATGAACACAATCCCGGCTTCGAGGCAAGCATCAGCAAACTCCGGGCTTTCCGAAAGAAGCCCGTAACCCGGATGAATGGCATCGGCACCGGAGAGCCGAGCCACGCGAATGATTTCGTCAATCGAAAGGTAGCTCTCGATCGGGCCCATGTCTTTGTCGAGATGCGGCCCGCGCCCGACCTGATAGCTCTCATCCGCCTTGAACCGGTGCAGCGCGAGTTTGTCTTCCTCTGCCCAGATCGCCACGGTTTTGAGGCCAAGCTCATTGGCGGCGCGGAACACGCGGATGGCAATTTCGGAACGGTTGGCGACAAGAATCTTGGTAATTGGCACTCGATGAACCCCATGACAGCGCGCTGCAAAAGCCATCCCCGGCCCTTGCCAGACTAAAATCCATGAAGGTGCATAACGCGCATTTTGTTGCAGTGCAAATAGATTGAGCGCAGCGCAGCATTGCTTAAATATGAGGCAGACGCAGACCGTGGCCTAAAGCCCGGAAGCCTTGCGCAAATCCGCGTTCATGCGCGCCTGCCAGCCCTTGCCGGTGGCGCGGTACTTTTCCAGCACATCCTGATCAAGCCGCAAAGAGACAACTTTGCGCGGCGTTTCAGAAGCCGGGCGGCCGCGCGTGCGGCGTATGCTTTCCATCAGATCTGGAAACATTTCCGCAAATGGTCTCGCGTTCTTGAAGTCCTCCGCTGTCCATTCAGGGTTGTCGGGATCAAGAGCAATGCCGCGCTGTATCCGGACCTCTTCCTCGTCAGTGATTTCTTTCAGGACGATGTTCTTTTTGTTCAGCATGTCAGTCCTTTCCGGTTTGCTGGCCTGCCTCAT
>JANMQE010000740.1:0-3452 GCA_031370195.1 Phyllobacteriaceae bacterium | reverse complement strand
GCCTTCCGGAATGTCGATAACGACGTTGTCGCCCTCGACAAGGAAATGATGGTGGTTGGAAACGTTCGTATCGAAGAAGGTCCTCGTGCCGTCCATCGATAGCGGGCGCAACAGGCCGGCCTGCGTAAACTGGTGCAGATTGTTGTAAACCGTCGCCAGCGACACAGGAACTGACGCCTGCAAGGCCTCAAAATGCAGATCCTCAGCGGTGAAATGACGGTCACCGTGGCGGAAAATCATGTTCGCCAAGTCACAGCGTTGCCGCGTCGGCCGCAATCCAACCTTGCGCAGACGGTCTTCAATCGACAATGGCATTCCGGTAAACACGAATGGATGACCTTTCACAGGCAGACAGATAATTCGTTTGTCTGCCCGGGTATTCTATATACGGCACTCGAAATCCGCGCAACACAGCGCAAAGCGTTTTGTTGACGCGGATTATCAGGTTTGTTGGCGGAGTTTCGTCGCTCGGGTGAGATGGAAAGCCCAATGCTGCTGTTTCCCAAGCTGTTTTCCTATGTTAGTGACGGGCGAGATTTGCCTTAGAGGCAACGGCAACACAAGGTTTGAATATGGCTGAACAGAAATCCAGCTACGGATACGAGGAATTGCTTTCGTGTGCACGCGGCGAGATGTTCGGGCCAGGCAACGCGCAACTGCCCTCGCCGCCGATGTTGATGTTTGACCGGATCACCGCAATTTCCGAAACCGGCGGCGCACATGACAAGGGCTACATCCGGGCCGAATTCGACATCAAGCCGGACCTTTGGTTCTTTTCATGCCATTTCATCGGCAATCCGATCATGCCGGGCTGTCTCGGTCTGGACGCAATGTGGCAATTGACCGGCTTTTATCTTGGCTGGCTGGGCGAGCCCGGATACGGAATGGCGCTTTCGACCGGCGAAGTGAGATTCAAGGGTATGGTCACGCCGAAAACGAAAGTTGTCGAATACGGTATCGATTTCAAGCGTGTCATGCGCGGCCGTCTTGTGCTCGGCATCGCCGATGGCTGGGTGAAGGCAGACGGCGAACAGATATACACTGCGAGCGATCTCAAGGTCGGGCTTTCCAAAGTCAGCTCGGCAGCCTCGTGAATGATCGGCAAAAATGGCTGAAAACATGACCAGAACCACAGGGAACTTCAGATGAGACGGGTTGTCGTGACAGGCATGGGGATCGTGTCTTCCATCGGAAACAACACGCAGGAAGTGCTTGCCTCTTTGCGTGAGGCCAAATCCGGCATCACGACGGCTGAAGATCACGTCAGACTGGGGTTCCGCTGTCAGGTTCAAGGCGCGCCGCAGCTTGATCCGGAGACAATGGTCGACCGGCGTGCGATGCGCTTCCATGGCCGCGGCACGGCATGGAACCATGTGGCGATGGATCAAGCCATCCTTGACGCAGGGCTGGAAGCGGGCGAGGTTTCCAACGAGCGCACCGGCATCATCATGGGTTCTGGTGGCCCTTCAACGAGAACGATTGTCGAGTCTGCCGACATCACCCGCGAAAAGGGCCCCAAACGGGTCGGCCCGTTTGCGGTGCCGAAGGCAATGTCTTCGACCGCTTCGGCGACGCTTGCCACGAATTTCAAGATCAAGGGCGTGAACTACTCGATTTCATCCGCCTGCGCGACATCGAACCACTGCATCGGCAACGCCTATGAGTTGATCCAGTGGGGCAAGCAGGACCGGGTGTTTGCCGGCGGCTGCGAGGATCTTGATTGGACGCTGTCCGTGCTTTTTGATGCGATGGGCGCGATGTCATCCAACTTCAACGCGACACCGGCCGTTGCGTCGAGGGCGTACGACAAGAACCGTGACGGCTTCGTGATTGCCGGCGGTGCGGGCGTGCTTGTGCTTGAAGAGCTCGAAATGGCCAGGGCGCGGGGCGCGAAGATTTACGGCGAAGTGACCGGCTATGGCGCGACGTCTGACGGCTATGACATGGTTGCCCCGTCCGGCGAAGGTGCGGCGCGCTGCATGCACCAGGCGATGGCGACGGTCAAGGGAACCGTCGGCTACATCAACCCGCATGCAACCTCGACCCCCGTTGGTGACCGGCAGGAAATTGCTGCAATCCGCGAAGTGTTTGGCGCAAATGTGCCGCCGATTGCCGCGACCAAATCGCTCACTGGTCATTCGCTTGGTGCCACCGGAGTTCAGGAGGCAATTTACTCATTGCTAATGATGAACAACGGTTTCATCTGCGAAAGCGCGCACATAGACGAGATTGATCCTGAGTTTGCAGATCTGCCGATCGTGCGCAAACGGATGGACGATGTGAAACTTGACACGGTGCTGTCCAATTCCTTCGGGTTTGGCGGCACCAATGCGACGCTGGTTTTTCAGCGCCTTGATCGCTGAGGAATAACAGGATGACCGGAATTATGGCTGGCAAGCGCGGCCTCATCATGGGTGTAGCCAATGGCCACTCCATTGCGTGGGGTATTGCCAGGGAACTGGCCAAAGAGGGCGCTGAGCTTGCGTTTACCTATCAGGGCGATTCGTTCGGCAAGCGGGTTGCTCCGCTGGCGGCGGAAGCCGGATCTGATTTTCTGCTGGACTGCGACGTTGAAGACATTGCTTCTGTAGACGCTGCTTTTTCCGCCATTGAGAAGCGCTGGGAACGTCTGGACTTTGTCGTCCATGCCATCGGTTTTTCGGACAAGAACGAGCTTAAAGGTCGCTATGTCGATTCGACCACGCGCGAAAATTTCACGCGCACCATGGTGATTTCCGCCTATTCCTTCACTGAAGTCGCGCAGCGAGCCGGCAAACTTATGTCAGCGGGCGGCTCGATGCTGACGCTGACCTATGGTGGTTCCGTTCGCGTGATGCCGAACTACAATGTCATGGGCGTCGCCAAGGCGGCCCTCGAAGCGTCCGTGCGCTATCTCGCCGCTGATTTTGGCCCCGATGGCATCCGCGTGAACGCGATTTCTGCAGGCCCGGTGCGCACCTTGGCAGGCGCAGGCATTTCTGACGCGAGAGCCATGCTCAACTATCAGGCCCGCAACGCTCCGCTGCGCCGCACCGTATCGATTGATGATGTCGGCAAGTCGGCGCTATACCTTTTGTCCGATCTTTCCAGCGGCGTGACCGGCGACATTCATTATGTCGATTCCGGCTATTCCAACATGTCGATGCCAACACTTGACGAGTTAAAGCGCCTCGACAGCTAACGCTTCGCTAACCACAAACTGTAAATCGGCATTAAATGGCTGCCGTTCCCCCGCGCTGTCAGGAGTGGTTAATGGTTTGTCGGCATGGTTCCCGGACGAGATTTGTGGACGGGGAATCCATGTATTCGGGACTGACAAACAAGCAGCGGGTTTTGAGCATTGCAGCAAGCGCCTTTGGCGGAGGCATGCTTGGCCTTTGGGCGCTGAAGCTCGCGACCGCGGCTGCATCTGTCGATCAACTGCCCGTATCCACCACGGCCGGCATCATTGC
>JANMQE010000721.1:0-2455 GCA_031370195.1 Phyllobacteriaceae bacterium | reverse complement strand
CCGGCGAGAGCCAGCTTGTCACCCGGTCTGCACACGGCAAAGCCATGCGCAAGATTGGCGCATCCGAGTGTTGCCCGGCTCGGCTTGTTGGAAGCCGCAGCACGCACGCGGGAAAGATAGGCCTCGCGTGTCGGCTTCGACCGCTCGCGGATTCGGGCGGTGACGGCAAGAATGGTGCTGTTGGCGCTCATCGGTCTTACTCCGTTGGCGTTTGATTACGTATGATAGACCAGAACCGGCGTGTGCGCCTGTCTGAGAACGGCGCGGATCGGCATGTCTTCGACAGGCCCGTCATTCAGCGCAGCTTCAAGCGTCGCCGCCTTCTCTGCGCCCTCAATGTGAAGATAAAGCGACCGCGTGCTCAAGAGCACCGGCAAGGTCAACGTGACGCGCGGCTCACCCGCGCCTTGTGCATTGAGCGCAATCGCCGGACCCTTGGCCGTCAGCGCTTCATGCAGCGTGTCGCCGCCGGGAAAAAACGAGGCCGTATGCCCGTCATTACCCATGCCAAGGATCACAGCATCAAACGGCGAGGCGAGGCCCTTCAGCGCTGCGTTGGTCCGCTTGATGGCTTCAGTGTCAGGCCGCTCGCCGCCGGACCAGAGCGAGACAAACACGGCATCACGCGCTTCGTTTACAAGCAGATTGTCGTTCACCAGTCTTGCATTGGAGCGCTCGGACGAGGAATCCACCCAACGCTCATCGACCAGCGTGACGATCACGTTCTTCCAGTCGAGTTTGCGCGTTGAGAGCGCCTTGAAAAACCGCTTCGGCGTCGAGCCGCCTGAAACCGCCAAAACGCCCATGCCACGGCTGCGTATGCCATTGGCCAGATTTGCCGCAACGGCGTCCGCCAAACCCTCGGCCAGCGCATCGGCGGTGGCAAACTCGTGCCGCTTGACCGGCATCAGGCGTCTTCCTCATGCCATGTGCGCCCGTCACGCTCAATCAGCGCGATGGCAGACGACGGGCCCCACGTGCCTGACGTGTAGCCCTGTGCCGGCTGCGCGGTCTCTTCCCAAGCCTTGAGGATAGGATCGACCCACGTCCATGCCGCCTCGACCTCGTCGCGGCGCATGAACAGTGTCTGGTTGCCTCGCACCACATCCATGATCAGGCGCTCATAAGCATCCGGATTGCGCACCTGGAAGGCGTCGGCAAACGTCATGTCGAGCGGCACGTGCTTCAACCGCATGCCGCCGGGACCCGGGTCCTTGATCATGATCCACTGCTTGACGCCTTCATTCGGCTGAAGTCGAAGCACCAGCTCGTTGCGGAAAACCTGACCGGCAGATTCCGAGAAAATCGAATGTGGCACCTGCTTGAACGAGATCACGATCTCCGACATCCGGCCCGCCAGACGTTTGCCGGTGCGCAGATAAAACGGCACGCCCGCCCAGCGCCAGTTGCTGATCTCGGCCTTGACGGCGACAAATGTCTCGGTGTTGGAGGCCGAACCAAGCTCTTCCTGATAGCCGGTGACAGCGCCCGAATCAGATGCGCCCGCCCGGTATTGCCCGCGAACCGTCATCTGCGCCGCGTTGGCAGCGGTGATGGGTTTGAGCGAGCGCAACACCTTCAATTTCTCATCGCGCACAGCATTTGCATCCATCGACGATGGCGCTTCCATCGCAACAAGACAAAGCAGCTGCAACAGATGGTTCTGCACCATGTCGCGCAACGCGCCGGCGGTGTTGTAATAGCCGACACGGCCCTCAAGCCCGACGGACTCCGCCACTGTGATCTGCACATGGTCGATATGGGCGGAGTTCCACAGCGGCTCGTACAGCGAGTTGGCAAACCGCAGCGCCATCAGGTTCTGCACGGTTTCCTTGCCGAGATAATGGTCAATGCGGAACACCTGATGTTCGGCAAAATCATTGCCGATGATGTCGTTGAGCTTCTTGGCGGAGTCCAAATCGCGCCCGAGCGGCTTTTCAACGATAATCCGCGATGTGGCCGTGATCATGCCATTGTGCTTCAGCTTGTCGGCAATGTCGCCGAACAGGGAGGGCGAGACGGCAAGGTAGAAAGCGCGCACGCGACCCGGCGCTGCATCGTGGAAAAACCCCGCAAGTTCGCCCCAGCCCTTGTCGCCCTTGGCATCGACGGCAATGTAGTGCAGCCGCAGCAGGAATGTCTCGATTTCCGCGTCAATGCGCTCAGCTTGTTTGACAAACTCGTTGATCGCCGCGCGCGCAAAATTGCGGTAATCATCGGTGCTCATTTCCGCGCGGGACGCGCCGATGATGCGTGTCGGCTCGGAAAGCTGCCCTGCCACCTGCCGCTGATACAGCGCCGGGATCAGCTTGCGTTCTGCAAGATCGCCGGTGCCGCCGAAAACAATGCAGTCGAACGGCTCAACGGGGATGATCTGACTGGTCATCGAAATGTCCTGTTCTTTCTGGAATGGTCGGGTTCAGGTTTAATCTAATCGATTGAAATTGGCTAGACC
>JANMQE010000706.1:0-2503 GCA_031370195.1 Phyllobacteriaceae bacterium | reverse complement strand
ATCAAAGTTGGCAATGACGGTCGCGCCGGTCTCCTTGGCAAGCTGGATTGTGTCGCCGACATGGTCGCCATGGCCGTGTGTCAGGGCGATGTGGGTTATTCCGCGCGTTGCGTCCTTGACGTCAACATCCCGCGCGCCGGGGTTTCCGGTCAGAAACGGGTCAATGAGAATATGCGCCTTGGCGGTTTCGACACGGTAAGCGGAATGGCCAAGCCAAGTGATCTTCATCGTCTCATTCTCCTCGCAACGCCGCGCCTGTGATGATATCGGGCTCTGCCATGACCATACTGACACTTGAAACACTTGCCACAGAAATCAAGCCCGGCCGCACCATTGCCGGACTGGACCTTGGCACCACGACCATCGGCTTTGCCGTATCGGACCTTGGCTGGCGGCTGGCGAACCCGAAATTGGTGATCGCCAGGACGAAATACACCAAGGACGCAGCTGAACTGCTGAAATGCGCTGAAAAATTCGAGGTTTGCGCATTTGTAATTGGCCTGCCGATCAACATGGACGGTTCGGAAGGGCCGCGCGCGCAGGCGACGCGGGCATTCGTGCGCAACATGGAGCGGCTTACTGCCCTGCCCTTCGTGTTTCAGGACGAGCGGCTGTCAACGGTGGCGGCGGAGAGGGTGTTGATTTCGATGGATGTCAGCCGCGCCAAGCGCGACGGGCGCATTGATGCTGCCGCAGCAGCGTTCATCCTTCAGGGCGCGTTGGACAGGCTGGCAAGGCTGTCAGCGGACGCGGCCACAGGCTGAGCCGAGCGCGCCGTCCACCAAGCTTTGATCACTGCGCGCTTGCGGAACGCGAAGATGCTGAAGATCAGCACGGTGTCGAGTATGCACGCCTTGGCAACCATCGCCGGGATGACATCGGGTTCAATGCCGAGGATATGGCCGTAAATGTCAAACACCAGCCGGTGCAGCCGTTCGGAAAAGAACGTCGTGCCGAAGTTGATGTCATTGAGTGAAAGGAAGTACCAGCCCCAGAAGAAGCCCAGCGGCGCAGCCCAGAATATGAGTATGTACCGCATTGACTACACCTGCTCCCGGCCGGAGAACCGGACCAACTGGTTTTGATAGGCCGCGTCACCTGCCATGGCGCGTGCGATGGTGACGGACGGAAATTCTTCAGGCACCGCTTCGATGATCGCAACAACCGGCGTTTCAACTTTGGTCGCCGACCATGACAGGATCAAGGCGGCGAAATAGACCGTGGCAGAGAGCAATCCGGATGGATCTGCTTGCACGATCGACATCGCCGACAAAATCGAGAACACCAGCGCTGCGCCACCAAAGGCAAAATTCTCGACATCCCTGCCGCCATCAGGGTCTGCCGCGCCGACTATGGCTGCGAGCAATGCCCAAAGAAACAAAGTCGCGGCGAGCAATGCGGCAAGGCCCATACCTGCCGAGATCAGCGGCATCGCACGGAGCGGACCCGCGCCTTCAAAGCCCGACCAGGCAAGCGGCAAAACAGCAAGACGGGCGAACGTCAACGTGCCCGCGAGCGCGCCAAAGGCATGCAGCACAAAAAACAGGAACCAATGGGCCAAAATCAGGATGGAAAATATGCGCTTCATCGGCGGGCCCTTTTGTTGAAGACACAATGCGGGCTAAGCCTCAAACGGGCAACGTAAACCATTTGTTAAGGTTAATTTTTACAGCGACTTGTCCACAGGGCGTCGAACGCTGCACCGAAAAAAGCAGTGCATTGCTTTACGGCGTTCATCATGTGCACCGGCATTGCCTTGCCCTGACCA
This sequence comes from Phyllobacteriaceae bacterium, assembly GCA_031370195.1. Classification (GTDB taxonomy): domain Bacteria; phylum Pseudomonadota; class Alphaproteobacteria; order Rhizobiales; family Rhizobiaceae; genus JANMEX01. The sequence continues at coordinate 735 of JANMQE010000706.1, read as the reverse complement.
TTCAACGCGCATATAGCACCCTCTTGCCATGACAGATTTAGACGCGTTTCCGCTTTTCCCGCACCGCCACTTGCTGGGTATCAAGGGCCTTACACGGCCGGATATCGAGCAATTGCTTGATCGCGCCGACGCCGCGGTGCCGCTGTCGCGCCAATCCGACAAGAAGAAGCCCTCGCTTCGCGGCCGCACGCAGATCAATTTGTTTTTTGAAGCATCCACCCGCACGCAGGCGTCGTTTGAACTCGCGGGAAAGCGGCTTGGCGCTGATGTGATGAACATGTCGGTCGGCAATTCATCAGTGAAAAAAGGTGAGACGCTGATCGACACCGCGATGACGCTGAACGCGATGCATCCGGACATCCTCATCATTCGCCACGGTTCGGCTGGAGCTGCGGCGTTGTTGGCGCAAAAAGTGTCCTGCTCGGTCATCAACGCCGGCGACGGCGCTCATGAGCATCCGACACAAGCCTTGCTCGACGCGCTGACGATCCGGCGGGCCAAGGGTGACATTTCCGGGCTGACAGTGGCAATCTGTGGTGACGTCCTTCATTCGCGGGTCGCACGGTCAAACATCATCCTGTTGAACGCGCTCGGTGCACGTGTCCGCGTCGTCGCGCCATCGACCCTGCTGCCCTCCGGCATCGATCAGATGTCGGTCGAAGTGCACAGAAACATGTCCGACGGTATCCGTGACGCCGATGTTGTCATGATGCTGAGGCTGCAGCGCGAGCGGAT
>JANMQE010000648.1:0-20110 GCA_031370195.1 Phyllobacteriaceae bacterium | reverse complement strand
GGATTATCCGAAAGCCGCGCCGCCAACACGCACCCGGCAGAACCACCGCCAACAATCACATAGTCAAATGCCACACCATCCTCCCGAAAATGCCAGCCAACTAGACGGCAGTTTTTCGTGGTTGTCTACAACAGACGAGCGCTAACTTTCAGTAGGCGCGGACATTGCAAATCAACCAAATCCAGATCCCGTTCGAGCACATTTCAGGCCGGATTCGTGCAGCTTTCGAGCGGCAAAAAAACAGTCTTTCGCTCTGGTTTCAGCGCCCAGATGCCTGCACTCCCGACAGCAGTATGCTGGGCATTTGTTTGGAGCTTGAACAAATGCTTGACAGTTTGACGCGCAGTGTTGCTCAATGCGGCATCGGAGTTTGGCAATGAGCGGATACAACATCGGCGCGACCAGAGTGGATACCGCCACAGTTGGGGTGCGCCCTGCCAGAAGCATGTTTCGGATCAAACTGCTTACTGGTGGGTTTATAGTGTGAGCGCCATCAAGTGCATCATTTTTGATTGCGACGGCGTGCTGGTAGACAGCGAGGTTATCAGTGCGCAGATCATGATAGAGGAACTTGCGTGCGAAAACATCGAAATAGACTTCGCACATTTTCAAAAGTATTTTTTGGGCAGAGGTTTCGCAAAGGTCGCAGCGGACATCCGCGCAAACTCCGGACAAGTGATTTCGGATGATTTTGAATCCCGCTATCGCGGCAAATTGATGGATGCTTTTACACAAAAGCTACAGGCTATGCCCGGCATTTACGAGGTTCTGGACCATCTCTCTTTGCCATGCTGTGTCGCAACCAGCAGCAGTTTAATGAGAGTGGAACACTCATTGAAGCTGACGGGACTGAAAGACTATTTCGGTCAGAAAGTGTTTACGGCTTCACAGGTTAACAATGGCAAGCCGGCACCCGACCTGTTTCTTTTTGCTGCCGCTCAGATGGGAATGTCGCCGTCAGATTGCCTCGTCATTGAGGATAGTGAGACGGGACTGGAGGCGGCGTCGCGCGCGCAAATGGCCGTCTGGCATTTCACTGGCGGCAGCCACATGAACGGCGAACTGCGCCCTGTTCCCGTCGCGACGCCAGAAATTCCAACTTTTGACAATTGGGCGATGTTCCCCGATATGCTGAAGCAGGCAACGAGTACGCAGACAGATGTCCGGAAAAATTGAAACAGAATCGTCACGCTTGGACGACGCCGCCCGGGCAGGCTGGCTCTATTATGTGGCAGGAAATACGCAGGAAGAAGTAGCCAGAAAGCTGAGTGTGTCGCGCCAGTCTGCCCAGCGCCTTGTCGCGCTTGCGATTAGCGAAAAACTTGTCAAAGTGCGTCTTGATCATCCAATCGCCAATTGCATGGAACTCGCAAGCGCCATGATCCAGCGCTACGGCCTGTTATCCTGTGAGGTCATCCCGAGTGAACCAAATGCCGGCAATTCCACGGTCGGATTGGCGGAAGCCGGGGCCAGCGCGATGGAGCGGCATCTCAAGTCCAGCGAACCGATAATCGTTGCAGTTGGCACAGGACGTGTTTTGCGTGCCTCAGTTGAACAGTTGGCACAACTGCAAGCACCCCAACACCGCATCGTCTCGCTGCTTGGCAATATCACCTCTGACGGCTCGGCGACGCCCTACGATGTGGCCATTCGAATGGCAGAACGCATCAACGGTCGTTACTACCCAATGCCGCTGCCGGTATACGCCCGTTCTGCCGAAGAGCGCAGGTTTTTGCACAATCAGGATCATGTGCGCAGCATTCTCGAATTGTGCAAACAAGCTGACGTGACCTTTGTCGGCATTGGCGGCGTGGGCGAAAATGCGCCGATACTTTTGGACGGCTTCCTGAACCAGGACGAGATCGACACCCTGCAAAACGCGGGCGCGGTAGGCGAAATTATTTCTTGGGCCTATGACAAGCGAGGCCAAATGATCAAGGGCTTGAACAATGAGCGGGTCAACAATGCTCCCATAGTTCCAACGGATCAAAAGCCGGTTTATGGCATTGCAGCAGGCGACGCAAAGCTCGCCGCTATCGCTGGTGCTCTTGCCGGAAATCTCGTCAACTCATTGATTACAAATGAGTATACGGCGAAAATTCTCCTAAAAAACTAGCTCGAACAAACTCCCGGGCGACAGTTTCAATTGGTGCGGTGCAGCATCGAATTATCATTGACTCTCTTTTAAGATGGTGAGTAATTGCCCACAGCCAAGGCAAATGCTCACTTTGGCACTTTGGGAGGAATTCGATGAAACTTAAAACCGCTATTTTGGGCGCTGCTTCGCTGATCGCAATGATCAGCGTTGCTCAGGCCGAAAAACTGACCATCGCCACAGTCAACAATGGCGACATGATCCGCATGCAGGGTCTGACAGACGATTTCACCGCCAAGAACCCAGGCATTGAACTGGAATGGGTCACACTGGAAGAAAACGTGCTGCGCGAAAAAGTAACGACGGACATTGCGGCCAAGGGTGGCCAGTTCGACGTTCTGACAATCGGCACTTATGAAGTGCCAATCTGGGGCAAGAAGGGCTGGCTCGTGCCGCTGACCGGCGTTGACGATCCTGCCGACCTTCTGCCCGCCATCGCTGGCGGCTTGACAGTTGACGGCAAGCTGATGGCTGCGCCCTTCTATGGCGAGTCTTCAATGGTCATGTATCGTACCGATCTGGTGGAAGCCGCAGGTATGAAGATGCCGGACGCGCCAACCTGGACCGAGATCAAGGCGATCGCCGAGAAGATCACCAACAAGGACAAGGAAATCTATGGCATCTGCCTGCGTGGCAAAGCCGGTTGGGGCGAGAACATGGCCTTCCTGACGGCGATGTCGAACTCTTTTGGTGCGCGCTGGTTTGATGAAAATTGGGTTCCCCAGTTCGATCAACCTGAATGGAAGGCGACAGTCGACTTCTATTTGGACCTGTTGACGAAGAACGGCCCTCCGGGCGCATCGTCCAACGGCTTCAACGAAAACCTCGCTCTGTTCAACGCCGGCAAGTGCGGCATGTGGATCGACGCAACGGTTGCGGCCTCGTTCGTGACCGGCAAGGAATCCACGGTTGCCGACAAGGTGGGCTTTGCGCTCGCTCCGGACAACGGCCTTGGCAAGCGCGGCAACTGGCTGTGGGCATGGTCGCTCGCCATTCCGGCCGGTACCCAGAAGAACGATGCGGCGCAGAAGTTCGTCGGTTGGGCCACCTCCAAGGCATACGCTGAGCTCGTTGCTTCAAAAGAAGGCTGGGCAAACGTTCCTCCGGGCACGCGTGCCTCGCTCTATGCGAACCCGGAATATCAGAAGGTTCCATTTGCCAAAATGACCTTGGACTCCATCAACTCTGCTGACCCGGCCAAGCCGACAGTAAAGCCGGTCCCTTATGTCGGGGTTCAGTTTGTCGCCATTCCTGAATTTGCAGGCTTGGCCACAAAAACAGGCGAAATCTTCTCGGCGGCACTTGCTGGCGAAAAGACTGCGGACCAAGCTCTTGCCGAAGCGCAGGAAGCAGCAACCCGCGAAATGACCAAGGCTGGTTACATCAAGTAACAAATTCCTCCCGGAACAGCCCCGACTGCCCGGCCCTTTGGCCGGGCGGTCACCCATAACAAAAGCAAAAATCTGATTTCTGAACCAATGGGTGATCATCATGGCCACGCAGCAAACCCGCACGCTTGGAAAACTCGCTGTCTCGCCTTCTGTTATTGCGCTGTTTTTGTGGATGATTGTTCCACTGGCAATGACGATCTATTTTTCATTCCTTCGCTATAACCTGCTTGATCCCAACGCCGCCTGTTCATTGCTGACACCCGGCGCCTTGGTGGATGAGGCCAACCGCTGTCTGGCCGGTTTCTCGAACTATTCCTATTTCATGACCGATCCGGCATTCTTTACCGCGATGAAAAATTCGCTGATCCTGGTCGGCTGGGTGCTGGGCATTTCAGTTGTTTTCGGAACTCTGCTGGCGCTGCTGCTTGACCAAGCCTTTTATGGTCGCGGCTTCGTGCGCATCATGATGATCGCGCCGTTTCTGGTGATGCCGACGGTTTCCGCCCTTGTTTGGCAAAACATGCTGATGGACCCGGTCTCCGGCTTTTTCGCCACCGTGTTCAAAGGTCTCGGCCTGACACCTATTGACTGGTTCACGCACTACCCGATGACAGCTGTGGTCATCATGGTCGCCTGGCAATGGGTGCCGTTCGCAACGCTCATCCTGCTCACCTCGCTCCAGTCGCTTGACGGCGAGCAGAAGGAAGCTGCCCAGATGGACGGCACGCCACCGCTGTCATTCTTTTGGTACATCATCCTGCCGCATCTCATCCGGCCCATGACTGTCGTCATCCTGATCGAGACGATCTTCCTGCTCAACGTCTTTGCCGAGATCTACGTCACCGGCACCGGCGGACGCGCAGGCAATCTGCCCTTCCTTGTCTACCAATATGGCCTGATTGCCAACGATATCGGCGGCGCATCCGCCGGCGGCATCATCGCAGTCATCCTTGCAAACATCGTTGCCTTCTTCCTGATGCGGATGATTGGCAAGAATCTTGACGCTTGAGAAGAATTTGGACGCATGATCATGGCACAAAAAGAATCACTCCGGCGCAAACTGGTTGTCACCGTTCTGGCTTGGTCAGTCGGTCTCACAGTCTTCTTCCCGATCCTCTGGACCGTCTTGACGAGCTTCAAATCAGAGGGCGACGCAATCGCAATTTCCAGCTTCTTCTCGACAGGGTGGACGACCGAGGCCTACTCGGTCGTTCAAGTGCGCTCGAACTACTTCCAGTTTGCCTGGAATTCGGTGGTGCTTGCGCTTGGTTCTACCCTTTTTGCCCTGGTGATCGCCATTCCGTCTGCGTGGGCAATGGCATTCGCACCGGGTCGCAAGACCAAGGATCTTTTGATGTGGATGCTCTCCACAAAGATGATGCCGCCGGTTGGCGCGTTGATCCCGATCTACCTGATCTTCCGCGACCTCGGCCTTCTCGACACGCGCGGTGGCATCATCACGATTCTGATGCTCCTCAACCTGCCAATCATCATCTGGATGCTCTACACCTACTTCAAGGAAATTCCGGGCGAAATCCTCGAAGCGTCGCGCATGGACGGCGCGTCTTTGGGCAAGGAGCTGCTTTACGTCCTGACCCCCATGGCAATCCCCGGCATTGCATCAACGTTGCTCCTGAACATCATTCTTGCATGGAACGAGGCCTTCTGGACTTTGGCTTTGACCACCAAGGATGCAGCGCCGCTGACGCAGTTCATCGCATCATACTCAAGCCCCGAGGGTCTGTTCTGGGCAAAACTTTCGGCGGCATCGACCATGGCCATCGCACCCATTCTGGTGCTCGGCTGGTTCGCGCAAAAGCAGCTTGTCCGCGGTCTCACATTTGGAGCGGTGAAATAAAATGGGCACGATCTCTCTCAAAAATGCACGCAAGGCCTTTGGCGAAACCGTCATCATTCCGGGTGCCAACCTCGACATCAAGAACGGCGAGTTCGTCGTGTTCGTCGGTCCGTCCGGCTGTGGCAAGTCCACACTGCTGCGCATGATCGCCGGTCTTGAAGACCTCACCTCTGGCGCCATTCACATCGACGGCAAGGACATGACCGACGAAGCGCCATCTAAGCGCGGCCTGTCGATGGTGTTCCAGTCCTATGCGCTCTATCCGCACATGAGCGTGCGCGGCAACATTGCGTTCGGCCTGAAAATGGCCGGAATGCCAAAGGACGAAATTGACGCCAAGGTCGCCAAGGCGGCCGAAAAGCTCAACCTCACCGAATATCTGGAGCGTAAGCCACGCCAGCTCTCCGGCGGCCAGCGCCAGCGCGTCGCCATCGGTCGTGCGATTGTGCGCAACCCGTCAGGCTTCCTGTTCGACGAGCCATTGTCGAACCTTGATGCCGCGCTTCGCGTCAACATGCGGCTTGAGATCATGCAGATGCATCAGGACCTTGGCGCAACGATGGTCTACGTGACTCACGATCAGGTCGAAGCCATGACCATGGCCGACCGCATCGTCGTGCTCAACCGCGGCAACATCGAGCAGGTCGGCTCGCCACTCGATCTCTACAACAAGCCGGACTCGCTGTTCGTGGCAGGCTTCATCGGGTCGCCGAAAATGAACCTTCTCTCAGGCGCAGAGGCCGCCAAGCGTAATGCCGAGACAATCGGCATTCGCCCTGAACACCTGACCATCTCGAAAACTGCAGGCGCATGGCCCGCCAAAATCCGGCTGGCCGAGCATCTGGGTGCCGACACGTTCCTGCATGTTGACGCAGGCCAGAACGGCATGATGACCGTGCGCGCTGAAGGCGAATATGCCATCAAACCGGGCGACCAGATTTTTCTGACGCCGGATGAAAGCCGCATCCACCGGTTTGACAAGGCAGGGAAGGCGATCCGCTGATGCGTCTCAAAGGCAAAACCGCGCTGATTACCGGTTCGGCCCGCGGCATCGGCCGGACCTTTGCGGAACATTATGTCGAAGAAGGCGCACGCGTTGCCATCGCCGATATCAATCTGGCGGCGGCGCAGAAGACTGCCGAAGCCATCGGTCCTGCCGCCATTGCCGTGGAGATGGATGTTGCAAAGCGCGAGTCCATCCGTGCGGCCATCGACACCGTCGCCGCCGAATTTGGCGGGATCGACATTTTGATCAACAACGCTGCCTTGTTTGATCTGGCACCGATCATTGAGATTACCGAATCCAGCTACAACAAGCTGTTTTCGGTCAACGTTTACGGCACGCTGTTCACGATGCAGGCCGTGGCCGAAAAGATGATCGCGCAAGGGCGGGGTGGCAAAATCATCAACATGGCAAGCCAGGCCGGACGGCGCGGCGAGGCATTGGTCGGAGTATATTGCGCCACAAAGGCGGCAGTGATTTCGCTGACACAGTCTGCGGGGCTCAATCTCATCAAGCACGGCATCAACGTCAACGCGATTGCGCCGGGCGTGGTTGACGGTGAGCATTGGGATCATGTCGACGCGCTGTTTGCAAAACATGAAAACCGTCAACCCGGCGAAAAGAAGCGCCTTGTCGGAGCCGAGGTTCCTTTCGGGCGCATGGGCACTGCCGAGGATCTGGTTGGCATGGCCATCTTCCTCGCCAGCCAGGAGAGCAATTACATCGTCTCGCAGACGTACAACGTAGACGGCGGAAACTGGATGAACTGACCTGTTTACGCCCTGTCGGGCCATTTGAAGCAGCTTTCTGCGCTTCCGGTGCTCACGACCCAAACGGTCGCTGCGCTCCGGTTCTCGAAAGCCACTACAACTGGCCCAACATGACGAAAACAGGCGCGGCCACCCTGAGATCGCAGGAATGACGCCGAACGGGGACTGACATGACCAAACAACTTTCAGCAACAAACCTGTCGAGCCTGCCAAGCAATATTGGCGTTCCCAATTACAGCCGCGATGCGCTGAAGGCCGGCATTGTGCACATAGGAGTCGGCAATTTTCACCGTGCGCATCAGGCAGTTTATCTCGACGATTTGTTCAACGCCGGCGAGGGCCATGATTGGGCGATGATCGGTGCTGGCGTGCGCGAGGCTGACGAGGTCATGCGCCAGAAACTGAAAGCACAGGATTGGTACACAACGGTTGTCGAGCAGGAGGCAGGCAAGAGCGAGGCGCATGTCACCGGCGCGATGATCGACTACATCCGGCCGGGCGATACTGCGGCGCTGCTGGACAGGCTCGTCGATCCCGCCATCCGTATCGTCTCGCTGACAATCACCGAAGGTGGCTACTACATCAATTCCGCGACGGGAAAATTTGATCCGGAACACCCGGACATGGTCCATGACGCCGCCAATCCTGACAGTCCAAAGACCGTATTCGGCTTGCTTTTGGCAGGCCTGAAGCGTCGCCGCGACAAGGGGGTGGCACCGTTCACAATCATGTCGTGCGATAACATTCCGCACAATGGCGTGGTCACCCGCAATTCCGTTGTCGGCCTTGCAGCGATATCAGGGGCAGGGCTGGAAGACTGGATCAAGTCCAACGTCGCCTTTCCAAACGGCATGGTGGACCGCATCACGCCGGCAACCACAGACCGTGAGCGTGATCTTTTGCGCAGGGATTTCGGCGTTGAAGACAATTGGCCGGTGTTCTGCGAGGATTTCAAGCAATGGGTGCTCGAAGACAATTTCCCGACAGGCCGCCCGCCGCTCGAAAAGGTCGGCGTTCAGTTTGTGCCGGATGTGTCGCCATTCGAGTTGATGAAAATCCGCATCCTCAACGGTGGCCATGCGGTCATCGCCTATCCGTCGGCACTTCTCGACATTCACTTTGTGCATGAATGCATGGAGCATCCGCTGGTCAAAGGCTTCCTCGACAAGATCGAGACGGACGAGATCATCCCGACCGTGCCGCCGGTGCCGGACACGGATATTGCCGACTATTACAAGCTGATCGTCCGCCGGTTTTCCAACCCGAAGATCGCCGACACCATCTCGCGCCTGTGTCTAGACGGGTCGAACCGCCAGCCAAAGTTCATCATCCCGTCCATCGCCGACCGGCTGAAGGCAGGAAAGTCCGTCACCGGCCTGGCGCTCGAATCCGCGCTCTGGTGCCGCTACTGTTATGGCGAGACCGATAGCGGCAAACCGATCGCCCCCAACGACCCGTCGCAATGGGACAGGCTGCAAGCGCACGCCAGGCGCGCCAAGGCTGACCCCGGCGCGTGGCTTGAGATGACCGACATTTACGGCGATATTGCCAAGTCCGAAACTTTCCGCGAGGCTTTTGCCAAAGCTTTGGTTATGCTGTGGCAGGACGGAACCAAAGTGACACTGGAGCGGTATATCGCCAACCAATTGTAAGGTCACTTCGCACAAGAGGTGACTTATGCTCGAACGGGCACGAAATTGCCAAGTTGCAAGGGCAGGGGCAGCGTAAGTGGTAGCCCAGCCTGGCCTGATCATTTTCGACTGCGATGGTGTGCTGGTTGACTCAGAGCCGATCTCGCTTTCCGTGCTGATTGAAATCATATCCGAAGCCGGGTTCGACTTCGATCCGGATGCAGCGCACGACCGCTTCCTTGGCCGGTCGCTGGCCAGTGTCGTGCAGATGCTGCGCGAGGATCATGGCGTCAATCTGGGCGAAACCGCACTCGAAGACATGCGCCGTCGGCTCTACACGAAGTTCAGCGCCGAACTGGAGCCGATCAGCGGCATTGCCGATGTCGTCGCAGTTTTGCCGATGCGCTACTGCGTTGCCTCGTCCGGCCAGATCGAGAGAATCGAACTGGCGCTGGAGGTAACGGGCTTGCTGCCCTTGTTCAAAGGCCGGATATTTTCATCGTCCATGGTCAAGGCGGGCAAGCCCGCGCCGGACCTCTTTCTGCATGCCGCCCGCGCGCTTGGCGTCGAACCCTCGCGCTGCATTGTGGTCGAAGACAGCCCCGCGGGCGTTCTGGCGGCAAAGGCGGCGGGCATGAAAGTGTTCGCCTTTACCGGTGGCGGCCATGCGGCCGGTCAAACACATCTGGCCAGCCTGTCCCGCGCGGGGCCGGACCTGATCTTCTCCGACATGCGCCACCTGCCGGAACTGATCGGCATTGAGGTATCGAAATCAGCACCGGTTCCGCCGGATGAAAAGCTGGTCGTGTCCGTTGATGTCGGCACAACAAGCGCGAGGGCAGGCGTGTTCAACACAGGCGGAAAACTGCTCGCCCGCAATGAATACCCGATCCTCATCAACCGCCGCGGCCCGAATGTCGCCGAACATGATTCCGAGGACATCTGGCGCGCTGTTTGCGCAGCCGTGCGGGACGTCGTGGACGCAAGCGGTGGCAAACCTTCGCAAATTGTCGGCATCGGATTTGATGCGACTTGTTCATTGGTCATCCGTGACCGCAGCCACAGGCAACTGAGTGTCTCTGAAGGCGGAGATCCGCACTGGGACACGATTGTCTGGCTCGATCACCGCGCGCTGAAAGAAGCCGACGAATGCACCGCGACCGGACATCAAGTGTTGTCGCAAGCCGGCGGTGTCATGTCGCCGGAGATGCAGATACCCAAACTCATGTGGCTGAAGCGGCGTCTGCCCGATACGTGGCGCAATATGGGGCTGGCGATGGATCTGGCTGATTTCCTCACATGGAAATCCACGGGCTCAACCGCACGCTCGCAAGGTACCCTTGCCTGCAAATGGACATTCCAGCCGCATGAAGGACAAGGCTGGCAGCGCGATTTCCTTGCCTCGGTCGGCCTTGATGATCTCATTGAACGGGCGGCACTGCCGGAGATTGCCACACCACTGGCAGTCACCGTCGGAACTCTGTCAGAACAGTCGGCTCACGAGCTTGGCCTGACCACCAACTGCAGTGTCACGAGCGGCCTGATCGACGCATACGGCGGCGCGCTTGGCGTACTTGGCGTGTTCGCCAATGAGCCCGAAACGCTCGACAGCCACATGGCGCTGATCGCCGGAACATCGAGCTGCGTGATGACATTGTCACTGCGCAAGCGTTTCACCAAGGGCGTCTGGGGACCCTACCTTGGCGTTGCCGTTCCCGGCATGTGGATGAACGAGGGCGGCCAGTCGGCAACCGGCGCGCTGCTCGATCACATCATTCGCGTCCATGCAGCCGGACGCGATCCATCCACTGCCATGCACTCCCGCATCATCGCAAGGGTAAGAGAGCTGAAGCGCGAGGAGGGCGATGACCTTGCCCGCCGGTTGCATGTGCTGCCGGATTTCCACGGCAACCGATCGCCTCTTGCCGATCCGCATGCTCTTGGCGTTGTCAGCGGCCTGACCATCGACGCCTCATTTGACGGTTTGTGCCGCCTCTATTGGCGCACCGCCGTCTCGATCGCGCTCGGCGTGCGCCAGATACTGGAAACGCTGAACCAAAGCGGCCACGGCATCACCACGTTGCATGTCACCGGCGGCCATGTCCACAACGCCCTCCTGATGGACCTCTACGCCGACGCCACCGGCTGCACAGTCTCTGTTCCCGCATCAGAAGACGCAACACTGCTCGGCACCGCCATGGCTGCGGCCACCGGGGCAGGCCTGTTCAAAAACCTGCCGCAAGCCTGCGCGGCAATGAGCCAAGGGGGAAACACAAGACCCGCCAATCCTGAAGCTGTGGCGCGGTTTGACAGGGATTATCAGGTGTTTCTGGCGATGCAGCGGCACAGGGCGGAGATTGAGGGGATGGGGGCGTTGCCAACGTGATCGCAATCGAGATCGCTTTTCAAAGGCGCCACCCAAATAAAGTGTCGCGGTGAGCGGCGATTAGAGTATCCGTATCGATCAACTGATAACAATGAGCGGCAAGCCATCTTGCAATCTGACTATCCATTCCCTTTCGCGCTACGCTAGTGCCAAGGAAAAATACCCATGGCCAACAAGCTGTCCCGTATCACAACGAACCCGGCAATATGCGGCGGAAGGCCTTGTATAGCCAACACGCGCATGCGCGTGTCGGATGTTCTCGACCTGCTTGCGGCGGGCCAAACCCGTCAGGCCATTCTGACGGACTATGCATACCTCGCGGGCGAGGATATTACCGCCGCGCTGGAACACGCATCTTTCGCTGCTGCGCATCGTGTCAATGCGGCTGAATAATGCGCTTTCTCGTGGACTCGCAGCTGCCGCCGGCCTTGGCGCGCTGGATTGCAGACGAGGGACATCAGGCGATGCACGTCGCCAACCTCGGCTTGGCAGGCGCTTCTGACGGTGAAATATGGCACAAGGCGATTGAGCTGGCATCAGTCATTGTTTCAAAAGACGAAGATTTCATTCAAAGGAGCCGGACTGGTGGCGGACCGCAAATCGTACGGGTGACATCCGGGAATACAAGCAAGCGTCATCTGCTGGACATGATGGAGAAGATTTTCCCGTAGATTGAGGACGCGCTCGAAAACGCTGAGCAAATCGTTGAAGTCCGCTGACGGCAAAATAAAGCCAGTCGACCGAAAAAACGGTGAAGGCGCGGACAGGATTGGGAAATCGCTTCCGTCCTTGCATAAAACAAACAAAGCTCGTGAAAAAACTGGTCGGAGTGATAGGATTCGAACCTACGACCCCCTCGTTCCGAACAAGGTACGCTACCAGGCTGCGCTACACTCCGAGACCAGTGGCGGCGTTATAGCGGGGTGACATGGCCGCTGCAAGCGCCATCACATATCAAATCCACATCGTGATGCTTGGGGTTAAAAAAGCGAACACAAGGTGCTAAATGCAACCGAACCGGACGACTCGCCCCCCGGCAATCCGGAACCGGCAAGCGGCATGTGTTGCAATTCATTGCATTCAAGGCCATTTGCGCCAAACGTGTTGAATTGCCCATGCTGCCCGCAAAGCCATGCGTTGGCGCGACAGAAAGTGTGAATGTGAGCGAAAAGATTCTCGGTTTTGTCATGAGCGGCGGTGTCGGCTCACGCTTGTGGCCGCTGTCGCGCGAAGACAATCCAAAACAGTTCCATGCATTTTCCGGCGCGGATACGATGCTGGTCAAGACGGTCAAGCGCCTGGCGGCGCGTGAAGACGGCGCGGTCAGCGTCAATCTGATCGCCGCCGAGCGCCACGCCGAACGTGTTCTTTTTGATCTGGAAGGCATCGACCTCAAGGGTGGGCGCGGCATATTCGAGCCAAGCGGCCGCAACACTGCGGCCGCTGTCGCTGTCGCTGCGCAAATCGCATTAAAGGATGGCGACGCCCTCGCACTCGTCGTGCCGTCTGACCATGAAATCACAACCACCGCCGCCTTCTGGGCAACGGTCGAGCTTGGCGTCCCAACCGCCGCGTCCGGGCGCATCTGCGTGTTCGGCATTCAGCCAAGCCATGCCGAGACCGGTTACGGCTACATTGAATCCGGCCCGCAAATGGCGGGCCAATCACAGCGGCCCGTGTTGCGCTTTGTCGAAAAACCGGATGCGGCCACGGCGCAAACCTATCTCGATGCCGGCAACTACTTCTGGAACGCCGGCATTTTCCTGTTCCGCGCTTCGGTCATGCGCGACGCCTTTCTCAAGCATGCGCCGGACATTTGGAACGATGTCAGCCATGCCATGGAATACGCCGAGAACGATGAGACGGGCCTTTACCTGTCCGAAGACGCCTATAGCACCATCCGCGCGGAATCGGTTGATGTCGCCATCATGGAGAAAACCGCCGACATCGCGGTCGTTCCTGCCCTGTTCAAATGGAGCGATCTCGGCTCTTGGCAGTCGCTCCTGGATGTCAGCGCTACCGATGGCGATGGCAATGTGATCATCGGCGATGTTGTCGCTATTGATTGCAAAAACAGTTACCTGCGCTCAGAGGGCCGCCTTCTGTCGGCAATAGGCCTGCGTGACATGGCCGTGGTCGCAACGCAGGACGCGACCTTTGTGGCCCCTGTCTCGAAGAGTCAAAACGTCAAGCAAATCGTCGAACGGCTTGAAAAGACAGGACGATTGGAAACCCGCGTCACCCCGGTGCACGACCGGATGCCTGACGCCGGCGCCCATGAAAAGCGCATCCGCCACTGGCTCTTTGAAGAAACGCTGCCGCTCTGGTCAACAAAAGGCGTAGACAGCATCAACGGCGGTTTTTATGAAGCACTGACGTTCCACGCCGAACCCGTGCTGCGCCCCAAACGCATGCGCACCATGGGCCGCCAGATGTACGCCTTCGGCGTAGCCCACGAAATGGGTTGGAACGGACCCGCGCTCGATCTGATCGACCACGGCATCCGTTTCATCGAAAAGCACGGTCGCTCCGTCAATGGCGGCTGGGTGCGCACGCTCAGTGTTGACGGGTCCGTCGTCGATGGTGCCGAAGACAGTTACGACCACGCTTGCGTCCTTCTGGCACTCGCCTACGCCCAAAAGGCCGGACATCCGCGCGCGCTCGACCTCGGCCAAGAGACATTTGCTTTCCTCGACGCCCACCTTGCCGTCGATGACGGCGCGTCATTCAAGGAGACAACGGACAGCCTGTTGCCGCGCCGGTCGAACCCGCACATGCATTTGCTCGAAGCCTTCATGGCCTGGCACAGGGTGACGGGAGACAAAACCTATCTAGAACGCGCCGCAAAGATCGTAGACCTGTTTGAGAACCACTTTTTTGATTCTGATAACTGGGCGTTATTGGAGTTTTTTGACGCTGACTGGTCTCCTTTACCGGGCGAAAAAGGCGGGTGGACAGAACCTGGCCATCACTTTGAATGGGCCTCGTTGCTCGCCGCTTACAGTGTTCTCACAGGTCAAAGCCGCTACAATGCCCTCGCGAAAAAACTTTACTCCAGCGCCATCGCCAGCGGTCTCAACCGCGCGACCGGGCTTGCCTATGACGCGGTCACCAACACCGGCATTCCCCTGATCCGCACGTCCCGCAGCTGGCCGCAGACCGAAGCGTTGAAGGCTGCCATGGCGCTAGACAAGATTGGCGGGCCTGACATGAAGCCCGAGATTGAAGCACGGGTCGGACGCCTGTTCCGCTGGCACATTGAGTCTGCGCCGGAAGGTCTGTGGATTGACATGATTGACGAAAAAGGGCGCGCAAAATCGCAGGACGTGCCAGCCAGCATATTCTATCATCTAGTCTTCGCCCTGACAGAATATCTGGCGCTGGCGCGGCCATGACGCCATATTGCATAAAGGTTTGAGCTGTTGAGAATCGAAACCCAAATCATCAAACGATTGCTGCAGGAGAATTTCCAACGGCAGAAAGCGAACTACATTTTCGCCATCATCTGCATGCTCTTTGTCGCTGGCACCACCGCCGGCTCGGCATACATCATGAAAGAGATTGTCAATGGCATGATGGTCTCGCGCGATCTCGAGAAGGTCTATTTTATTGCTGCGGTCATCCTGCTGATTTTTCTGGTCAAGGGATTCGCCTCGTTTTTCCAAATCTACTTTATGTCAAAGGCAGGCAACCGCATCATTGCCGATCAGCAGACAAAGCTTTTTGACCGCATTCTGGCGCAGGATGCGACATTCTTTCAGCAATTCTCATCGTCTGACTTTCTGACCCGCATCACCTACAACGCACAATCAGTCAGAACGGTAATCGACACCATCGTGACCTCATTCGTGCGCGATCTTTTTACGCTCATTGGCCTTCTGGGCGTCATGGTTTTCCAGCAGCCATTGCTCGCCATCGGCGCGTTGAGCGTTGGCCCCATTGTGTTTTTCGGTCTGCGGAGAATGATCAAGAAGGCCAAATACTATATGAGCCAGGAATTGGCTTCGATCTCCCAGCTCATCCACATTGTGCAGGAGGCGTCGGTCGGCATCAGGGTCATCAAGGCCTTCCGGCTTGAAGGTGGGTTGCGGTCCCGGATGCAAAAGGCGGTCGGCGACATTGAGCGCCAGAGCAACCGCATTGCCCGCGTTGAAGCAGCAACGGCACCGATGATGGAAACACTGGCTGGCTTTGCCATCGCCGGAATGCTCGCGCTGAGTGGTGTTCTGGTCTTGCGTTATGGTCAGACACCGGGCGAATTGATGTCGTTCATCACAGCCTTGTTGCTGGCCTATGAACCGGCCAAGCGGCTTGCCAGAATGCGCATTTCGCTCGAGGCGGGGCTTGTCGGCGTGCGGTCAATGTTTGACATGATTGATCACCCCATCAAACTGAACGAACGTGCGGACGCCAAACCCCTCACGGTCACGCGGGGCGAAATCCGTCTGGACAGCGTGTCGTTCGCCTACAACAGCAACGTTGAAATATTGCGGAACGTCAACATTGTCTTTGAACCGGGCAAGACCACTGCGCTCGTCGGTCCGTCCGGAAGCGGCAAGTCAACCATCGTCAACCTTATCATGCGGCTTTACGATCCCGATTCCGGCGCAGTCAAGATTGACGGCCAATCCATCGATGCCGTGACATTTCAAGCCCTGCGCCAGAGCACAGCCTATGTCGGACAGGATCTGTTCCTGTTCACCGGCACCGTCCGGCACAACATCGGACTTGGCCGCACGGATGCCAGCGAGGCGGAAATTGTCGCCGCAGCAAAGGCCGCCAATGCGCACGATTTCATCATGAAACTTGCCAACGGCTATGACACGCAAGTCGGCGAGGGCGGCGGGCACCTGTCCGGCGGCCAGCGCCAACGCGTGACGATAGCCCGCGCGATCCTGCGCAATGCGCCAATTCTCATCCTCGACGAGCCGACAAGCGCGCTGGATTCAGAATCCGAGGCGCTGATCAGCGACGCCTTGGAGCATCTGTCAAAAGGCCGCACAACAATCATCGTCGCCCATCGCCTTTCAACAATTTCCAAAGCTGACAAAATCGTGGTGATTGAGTCAGGTCAAGTCGTTGAGCAGGGCGCGCCAAGGGACCTGTTTGAACAAAACGGCCGCTTCCAGCAACTGTTCGCCTCGCAGACCCTGCAACTGGTTTGACTGGAATTTACTATCCCGACACGCGTGAACGAATTGTCAGCAGCGCCGGGGGGATCGACATAGAACATTTGATAGTTGAATTCTCCTACACTTTTTGATTGAATTTGATTGAAAATAAGCTATGCGAACACAAATTGCTTGTGCGGCAGGATTCCATGCAAGCGCACAGAGCCGGGGCCCGCGCGTACATGAGTGAAGATATTGTCCAGAAATTGCTGGAGCGTTTGAGTGGCGCAGGCCACCGGGGAGGCGCTTTTGGTTCTGAAGTTCTCCTGGCCGTTTCGCGGGTGCTGCCCAAAGGGGACATAACGTCTTTGGAAACCGGATGCGGCAAGTCGACAATCATGTTCTCAAATTTGTCGAAGCGACACTTTGTCTTCGCTTATGATGACAGGAATATGCCCGAAAGCTCAGTTGGCATGGTCCAGTTGGACAAAGACTTCAAGCCCGGAGTTGTAGAATTCGTTTACGGACCGACACAAAAAACACTACCAACCTATGCATTTCCTGCCGGAACTATGTTCGACGTGATCTTGCTTGATGGCCCTCACGGATATCCATTTCCCGATCTCGAATACGCTCTGCTGTACCCTCTCTTGAAGCAAGGCGGGATACTTATTGTCGATGACGTGCACATTCCCTCGATCGGTCACATGTTTGATACGCTGCGCGAAGACCGGATGTATGACGAGATCGGTGTATTTGCCACGACAGGCGTCCTGCGTCGCACATTCGCCGACGGGGTGCCCGCCGATGGCGATCATTGGTACGAACAAGGCTACAATTACACGCGATTTCCGCTGCCGATGGAAAAATACCATCCGGATCGCAGCTATGTCTTTGGACAGACTGCCGATTTTGTTGACGCGTCGACTGGACGCAAACATGCCGTGCGGGGCGTCGAGCTTTCAGCGGACAACAGCGGCGTGAGGACGGTCGACATGTCGTCGACATTCTCCTTCAAACTTCCCAAAACCATGAAAAGTACGATAAAAGTCGCTCTCGACTACAGATTTGCTTATGCCGACGCCGCAGTTGACGCGGAAATCATGATAGACGCAACACGTCATCCAATTCCGGCAACAACCAACAGGTCAGTGGCCTGTTTTGAATTCCCGGCCCCGCTACAGGCTGAAATGACAATCTCCCTTCTTCTTCCAAATGCTGTCCCTGAGCATGATCGGGGTACCCGCCGATATGATTTCCGACGGGTAGGGATGGATATTTTTTCGATTAACATCACTGCGTCCGGAGCAAAAAAAACAACCTCAGGCACGGCTTCGCTCATGGCGAGGCTGTCAGCGGCCTTTGGCAGGCGTTGAGCATGGATATGTCAGCCGGTGCCTTGACCAAGGAAATGCAGAAACTGGATCACGCTGAGATTCGACTCGTTCTTGAGCGTGAAGCTCGAAATCATCCTTATCTGCTGTTCAGTGACGTCGAAGAAGTTTCCGCCCTTCCGCGTATTGAATTGCCTGACAAAAAGTCAAAGCTGCGATTTCTGCCGCAGAAGTCTCTCTGGCACGTCAGCGAGTTCTTCGTATTCGAAGGCGACGAATTTGCCGATGGAGCAACACTCGCCTTGCGCAATCGGCTGGCAACTCAAGAAGAAAAGCAGCGGCTTCAGCGCGACTCACGGCCCCCGCACAAGCTTTGGGTGGTGTTTGAACTTGACCGTCAAAACCGGAAAGAGGGGAGCGGCGTCAGGGTCTACGGCGCGCCATTGGCGCGTTTTCTTTGGTCGGTAAGTGCGACTCTGTTTGAGAAAAAATGTGCGCCACTTGCCAAGCCATTTCGATCGTACTTTCGCAAATTAGCAAACCGGATCTATTGGCGTTCGCAGGAGAAAGTCACGCTGTACCGATTGATATACAGCTGCCTGGACGGAATTAATCACCAATGAAGTCGCAACAAAAAAAGATCGTCATCGCAAATTTCTATCCTGTCTGGCCTGCAATGGGCGGCGGGCAACGGCGCATATTTTTTCTGGCGAAGGAATTGTCAAAGGAGTTCAATGTTGAAATCGTCACTCCAGAACGGAGTGGATTGAACCGTACACTTACATTCAGCCCGACTCTCAAAGAGATCAGAGTGGCTTGTGATGCGGATTTCCGCGCGAGAGAACATGATTTTGACCGCCAGGTTAAAATGGCCGCAGACTTGGCCTATACGCTTTATTGGGACAGGTGCAAATTTTACCAATCGACTTTGACCGAGTGTGTAAAGTCCGCAGCAGCAGTGGTCACTGCCCATCCCTATTCGACCTATGCCTTGCTTGCGGCCATGAAGGACGACCCGCGTCCTTTCGTGTTTGACTCGCAGAATGTTGAGCAGTTGCAGAAGCAACCGGTATTGCGTGATCACCCTGAATATCTTGACGAAATCATGAAGATCGAAAGTGCATCGATAGACAATGCCGATGTGACAATCGCGTGTTCACAAAGCGACGCCAACGGCTTTGCAAAACTATATGGAGCCAAAGAGGACGCCATAAGAATTATCGAAAATGGCGTCGACGCTCTTGGCGTTCCCCTTATGACAGAGCAGCAGAAGCTGAGAGTGAGGCAGCAGTTCAGGGTGGGCGACCGGCCCATAGCGGTTTTTGGGGGGAGCTTTCATTTTCCGAATTTTCAGGCTGTCGACCGGTTGCTGGAATTGGCGATTGCGCTTCCACAAACTGTCTTCTTGGTCTTGGGCAGCGTCTGCAACTACAAGAATATTGCCTCATGCAATCTGGAAAACGTCGTCAAGCTGGGCGAGGTTGACGAGAACGCCAAATGGGTCGCCTTTAACATCGCTGACATCGGGCTCAATCCGATGGAAATTGGTTCAGGTACAAACGTGAAGATATTTGAATATGCTGCCGCTGGCCTGGCAATTCTTTCAACGCCTTTCGGCGCACGCGGTATCCCGTTTGAGTCCGGTAAGGAATTTGTCTCCGCCGAGATCGGCGAGTTTGCCATGGCAATGGAGGGACTTGTCAGAGGCAAGAAACAGCGGATTACGGCTATGGGCGCGCGGGCCCGCAAGAGCGTTCTTGCTCGTGCGGACTGGACTGTAATTGGCACCAAGTACCGGAAGGTATTTTCTGACCTCCTTGCGTGATCGGCAGCTCTCGTGTCGCGCGTTCTTTAGAGCGCTATGACTTTAGATGGACCCACACACAGCGGCGGGATTTTGTGGCAAAACCCAAGTATGAAAAATGCAAGGCCCGCCGGACGCATTGAAATGCGCTCAAGGGGCTTTTCGCCAATATTGACGTAAAAGCACCCGCTGAGTGTGGTTCCAGCTAAAGTCATAATGCTCTAGAGCGTCAGGTTTGAACAAGGAATCGAACAGGATTCCCTTTTGTGTTGAAAGCTGATTCACTTGGTCATGGAGGTGATTTGCCATGGTCAAAGCTTATTCGATTGATCTTCGTGCGCGTGTGGTGCGTTTTGTTGAGGCTGGCAATTCGTGCCATGAGGCTTCGCGGCATTTTTCGACATCGCCGAGCTTTGTCATCAACCTGATGGAGCTCTGGCGGCAGACCGGTTCGCTTGAGCCGCGCAAACAGGGCAGCCGGCGGCCTGGCAAGCTTGCGCCGCACCGGGAGTTCATTTTGGCGTGTGTGGCCGGGACGCCGGATGTGACGATGCCGGAACTGGCAGCGCAATTGAAGGAGCGGGGCGTGACGGTTGATCCGGCTTCGCTCTCGCATTTTCTGATCCGCAACGGGCTCAGCTATAAAAAAAACCGTTCTGGCAAGCGA
>JANMQE010000644.1:0-3339 GCA_031370195.1 Phyllobacteriaceae bacterium | reverse complement strand
GCAATGCCCTTCTTCGAGCAACAGCAGCCGTTCCGGAGCAAAATTCTCTTGTGACACTGGCCCTTGAAGAACGTCACGGTCATTGTCTGCGACGGCAACAAGAAACCGGTCTTGGAACAACGCCTCGGACTCAAATGCCGCATTGGCGACGGGCAGGGCGGCGATCATCACATCAATGCGCCCAAACGCCAGTTCCTCAATGAGCGTTGCAGTCACGGCCTCGCGAAGTTCTATCTCAAGGGCGGCGTATTCCTGCCGCAAAAGCGGAATCAGCCGGGGAATGAGATACGGCGCAACTGTGGGAATTGCACCAATGGCAATCTTGCCTGAAAGGACGTCTCTTGCGGGCTTTGCGCAGTCCTCAAGCAGCTTCACCTGCAAAAGAATCTCTCGGAATTTCACCAGCAATTCGCTGCCTTTTGCTGTCAACCTGACGCCGCCCTTGCTGCGCTCAACCAACTGCGCGCCAACAATTGTCTCTAGATCCGCAATCTGCGCAGAAAGCGCGGGCTGCGATATCCGAACCAGTTCTGCCGCCTTGGTGAAGTGCATCGTCGTCGCCAACGCATCGAAATAGCGCATATGCCGAAGGGTCATGGTCATGATAGGAAAAACCTATTGTCGATGGCAATCGTTTCGATTGGAAATTATCATGCGTGAGCGATAAAATCATAAAAATGATATGGGCAATGGCCGGTCTCTTTTCACGGGGCTGTCGCGACTGAATGAGATTTCACAAATTGAGCCACTCGTCTGCAAATGTTTGGCAGACAAGCAGGCGATCCAACGGAGAGAAAAGATGAACATAATGGCAGAAGTGAACGCAGGCCAATGCCCGGTCATGCACGGCGGCACCAAGCATGTGACGTTCGCCGGTCGCTCCAACCGCGACTGGTGGCCAAACCAGCTGAACCTGAAAATCTTGCACCAGAACACGGCTCTGTCCAACCCGATGGGTCCGGCATTCAATTATGCCGACGAGTTCAGGAAGCTCGACCTGCAAGCCTTGAAGCAGGACGTTTATGCATTGATGACCGAAAGCCAGGACTGGTGGCCGGCTGACTGGGGCCATTATGGGCCGCTCTTTATCCGCATGGCCTGGCACAGCGCGGGCACCTATCGCACAGGCGATGGTCGCGGTGGCGCAGGCACTGGCACACAGCGTTTCGCGCCGCTCAACAGCTGGCCGGACAATGGCAATCTCGACAAGGCACGCCGTTTGCTCTGGCCGGTCAAAAAGAAATACGGGAACAGGATTTCGTGGGCGGACCTGATGATCCTGGCTGGCAATTGCGCGCTGGAATCGATGGGTTTCAAGACATTCGGCTTCGGCGGCGGACGTGCCGACACTTGGGAGCCGGAAGAAGACATTTATTGGGGTTCCGAGGGCGAGTGGCTCGCGACCAGTGAAAAGCAGAACAGCCGTTACTCTGGCGATCGGGTGTTGGAAAACCCGCTGGCCGCTGTGCAAATGGGACTGATCTACGTGAACCCCGAGGGACCGGACGGCAATCCCGACCCTGTCGCCTCCGGCCGCGATATTCGCGAGACGTTCAAGCGGATGGCGATGAACGATGAGGAAACGGTGGCGCTCGTCGCCGGTGGCCACACCTTCGGCAAGGCGCATGGCGCGGGCGACCCGATGCTGGTTGGCATAGAGCCGGAGGGTGGCGCCATCGAGGACATGGGTCTTGGCTGGATCAACAAGCTCGGCAAAGGCCATGGATTCCATACCACTACAAGTGGCATCGAAGGTGCCTGGAAGCCAAATCCGACGACATGGGATAATGGCTACTTCGACACACTGTTTGGCTATGAGTGGGAGCTGTCGCGAAGCCCGGCAGGCGCAAAACAGTGGCATGCGATCAACGTGGCTGACAAGGACATGATCCCTGATGCCCATGATCCAGCAATCAAACACCGCCCCATGATGACCACAGCAGACATGGCAATGCGCATGGACGCGATCTATGAGCCGATCTCGCGCCGCTTCCACCAGAACCCGGATGAGTTTGCCGACGCCTTTGCGCGCGCATGGTTCAAGCTGACCCACCGCGACATGGGGCCGAAGAAACTCTACCTCGGCAATGAAGTGCCGGGCGAAGACTTGATCTGGCAGGACCCGATCCCGGCGGTCGATCATCTGTTGGTTGACGCGACGGATATCGCCGATCTGAAGTCCAAGATATTGGCCTCGAGTTTGACAATCCCGGAATTGGTAGCCACCTCTTGGGCATCCGCATCCACCTTTCGTGGCTCAGACAAGCGCGGCGGAGCGAACGGTGCCCGTATCCGCCTTGCACCGCAAAAGGATTGGGAGGCCAACCAGCCGGCTCAACTGGCGCACGTCTTGTCAGTGCTTGAGACAATCCAGACAGCGTTCAACGCAGGCACCAAAGGCGGCAAAAAGGTCTCCATGGCCGATTTGATCGTGCTCGGCGGCACGGCTGCTGTTGAACAGGCGGCGAAAGGCGCCGGATATGACATCACGGCCCCGTTCACGCCAGGCCGCATGGATGCAAGCCAGGATCAGACTGACATCGAGAGCTTCGCAGCGCTCGAGCCGGAAGTTGATGGCTTCAGGAACTACCAGAAGAAGGCCTACTCTGTTTCGCCGGAGGAAATGCTGATCGACAAGGCGCAGTTGCTGACGCTCTCCGCGCCAGAAATGACGGTGCTGGTCGGCGGTCTGCGTGTTCTCAACACCAACGCGGATCAAACAAAACACGGCGTGTTTACAGCGCGCCCGGGCCAACTGACCACGGACTTCTTCACAAACCTGACTGACATCGGCACTGTGTGGAAGCCGGTCGACGGCGGCGTCTACGAAGGCAGTGACCGGACAACTGGTTCACTGAAGTGGACTGCAACGCGTGTTGATCTGGTGTTCGGCTCTAACTCCCAGCTGCGGGCCATCGCCGAAGTCTATGCGCAGGACGATGGCCAGGAACTGTTCGTCCGGGATTTCGTCGCAGCTTGGACGAAGGTCATGAACGCAGACCGCTTCTGAGCGCGCAACGCCAGAGCAGCATGACTTCAGCTGGATCCACTGGCAGCGGCAATTCGTGGAGAGCGGGTCTTTTTGCTGGGCGTGCAAAACGCACTGCTGACCGCAGCACGCGTCGCGCCGCCGATTTTTGGCAATATTCATTATCCCCGCGCGCGAGCCGGGCATTGTCAAAGAACGGGAAGCGGGGGGTGTGGTCCTGCCTCTGATAATTTAGGTATGTGACAAGCCACACACCCCGCACGTCTGGCACTTCACCCGGACAGGTCGGTATCCACCGAACTGGGCAAATGCTTGAGCTTTCGCCTCGCATTTGCATGCGCCGGGACCCC
>JANMQE010000638.1:0-1722 GCA_031370195.1 Phyllobacteriaceae bacterium | reverse complement strand
CTTGCGTGCGCACCACGTTGCGACGGCTGTCGAGGCCGCCGGTCGTCTTGCCGATGACCACATTCAGCTCATTGTCGAGCTCCTTCTGATACGCCTCGACAACCTTCATCGTCTCCGGATCAGGCATCACAGAAGCCGTGTCGATAAACCGGAAATTCGGCTCCCACTTCACCGAGCGCTTGCCGTCCTTTTCCTCAACCGTGACATTCAGATCAATCGGCACGAGATAATTCGCGTCAGTGGACGTATCCACATAGGCCGTCACGCCATTGTATTGCACGACCAGATCATGGTCATCGCCGGACAAAATAACGTCAAACGCCTTCGAGGCCAGCATCTTCTGGTCGTCCGAATGCGGTGCCTGCACCAGCCCGACGATGATCTCCGCCCCGTCCTTGCGCGCCTGCTTGGCTGCGGCAATCGCGCTGTCTGCCGTTGGCCCGAATTTCCAGTCCCCGGTGGATGAAACCTGCGGCGAAGTATCCTGCGCAACCGGAATGATCGCAAGCTTGACGCCGCCGATCTCCTTCATCACCACGCCGCCCAATCCTTCAATGGCAGAACCATCGCCCTTGGTGACATTGATCGCCGCCCACGGATATTTCGCCGTCTTCAGGCGCTCCGCAAACAGGTCGGTGCCAAAGTCAAACTCATGATTGCCCGGCACTGCAAGATCAAACGGCACGATCTCCGTCAGCTTCACCATGTTCTCGCCCTTGTCCAAGCCGGACATGAGCGATGGAGAAAACATGTCGCCGTCAAACAGATAAAGCGTGTTCGGGTTTGCAGCCCGCTCCGCCCGCGCCACAGCATTCAGCCGCGCCACGCCGCCCCGCGTCTTGCCGCCGTCAAATTTGTAAATGTCGCCAACACCCAGCAGCGTGATCTTGACGGTTTCGGCATGCGCCACACCAAGCGAGAGCCCGAAGGCGGCGGCGGCGAGAATGCTGTTTTTCATCCGTTTGCTAATGGTCATGACACGCTCCGTTGAGATCAAATCGGTCTGCCGCCCCACACCCATGATAGGCACCGAACCCCGGCATTTTCAACTGCCGGTGTGGGGTCGATTGGTGTAATCTGACAGCGTTTTGTCACAATAAAACGACAGCAAGCTCTGCCCGCGAAAACCAGCAACACCGCATCGCCGGTCAGTGGTCCTCAACGATCCGGCGCGACAGCTGATGCATCAAAACCGCAAACAGCAAACACCCCGCAGCACTGCCCAGCGTCACCAAGGGATTGGCAGAAGGCTCGGCACGCAAATACTGCGCCACAGTCAACGCAACAAACAAAACGCCGGTCACTGCCGACAGCCAGATCATCACCGTAAAACAGGCAAAACCCACTGCGCGCGAAAACTGCATGACTTTTCCTCTTTCAGTGTTTCCAACATCCATGTGCGACAGCCAGCAGCGGCGAACGAAAAAGACGCGCATGTCCTGCTTCATCGTTGACAACATCCGAAGCGGCAAATGGTTGCAAGCGCCATTTTTGTCACGAAGAATCGTCCAAAGGACGCGCGAATGTCGCTCCGGCATCCAAGCAGCCATCGCAGACGCGGTCCCCTCATCTGCCTGTCGGCATCTTCTCCCCGCGAAAGACGCGGGGAGAAGACGGCTCATCGCCGAAATTTCATGATTGGCCGTCTTCTCCCCATGGCTTCCATGGGGAGAAGGTGCCGACAGGCGGATGAGGGGACCACAGCATCCAATACAACGAAGT
>JANMQE010000605.1:0-7369 GCA_031370195.1 Phyllobacteriaceae bacterium | reverse complement strand
CTATATCGACCTTGGCGCGTCGGATGAGAAAGTCTGCCCCTATTGCTCGACGTTGTTCCGCTACAGCGGCGGTCTTGGCGCGCATGAGACAATGCCTGCGGGCTGCGTTTATCATGATCGCGTCTGTCTTTGGTGCAGTGTCAGATGCGCTGCCGGTCATTGAGGCTCCGGCGCGCGATTGAGGCACTGATGGTCACGCCGCCAGATCATGATAGACGCAGCCCGCAGGCATGGTCTCATGCGCGCCAAGACTGGCGCTGTAGCGGAACAGCGTTGAGCAATACGGACAAACCTTTTCATCCGATGTGCCAAGGTCGATGTAAACGTGCGGATGATCGAATGGCGGATTGGCACCCATGCACATGAACTCCCTGACGCCGATTTCGATGGCTGCGTGCCCGGCATCATTCTGGTAATGGGTGATTGCGTGACCGGCCATGGTGATCTTCCTGTCCTGAGCGTCGGATTGCACCGGTTCTGGCGGCCTTTCGACGGCCACTGTTTGTCTGAATTTATTGAATTTTTCAAGACACTTGAATGCGGACTGTCAAAAGTCTTTCATGTTTCTCTGGCAAACTAAAGTTTGGCCCATAATCGGAAACAGTTTGATGAACGAGAATTCCCCGGCAAAGCACATTATTGAAGCAATCAAACTCAACAAGGACCAGGATGGCAAGCTTCTCGCCGGCAGTCCGGACCGCTTCATCAACCGCGAATTCTCTTGGCTGCAATTTAACCACCGGGTGCTGGAAGAGGCGTCGAACGCCAAGCATCCGCTGCTCGAGCGGATGCGCTTCCTGTCAATTTCGGCGGCCAATCTCGACGAGTTCTTCATGGTCCGCGTGGCCGGCCTTGCCGCGCAGGTGCGCGAAGAAATCAATACCCGAAGCTCCGATGGCCGCACCCCGCAGGAACAGCTTGATCGCGTGCTGGCTGAGACAGCAAAGTTGCAAGCCGACCAGCAACTGAGCCTCGCGTCGCTGCGGCAGGACCTTGCGGCCGTCAACATTGAGATCATCCGCCAGAATGGGTTGTCAGACGCCGATGTTGAATGGCTGGAGGACTATTTTCTCGAATCCATCTTTCCAGTGCTGACGCCACTGTCGATTGATCCGGCGCATCCTTTCCCGTTCATACCCAATCTGGGTTTCACCATGGCGCTGCAACTGGCGCACCATGGTGACAACAAACCGATGACGGCCCTGTTGCGCCTGCCGACGGCGCTGAGCCGCTTTATCCGCCTGCGCGACAACACGGCAGGAAAGACGCGCTTCATCACGCTGGAGGACGTCGTCTCACTGCATATCGGCAAATTGTTCCCCGGCTATTCAGTGCGCGGTGCCGGCACATTCCGCATTATCCGGGACTCGGATATTGAAGTCGAAGAAGAGGCTGAAGATCTTGTCCGCCTGTTTGAGACAGCGCTGAAAGCCCGCCGCCGCGGCTCGGTGATCCGCATCGAGTTCGACAGCGATATGCCTGAGGCGTTGCGCAATTTTGTCGCTGCGGAATTGGCCGTGCCGGAAACGCGCGTTGTCATCCTGCAAGGCTTCCTCGCGCTCTCCATGTTGGCCGAAGTTGTCTCGCTTGATCGTCCGGACCTGAAATTCGTGCCCTATACCCCGCGCTTTCCCGAGCGCATCCGTGACCATGGCGGCGACTGTTTTGCGGCAATCCGCGAAAAAGACCTCATTGTCCATCATCCGTACGAAAGCTTTGATGTCGTGGTCCAATATCTGCGCCAAGCCGCACACGACAAGGACGTGCTGGCGATCAAGCAGACACTGTACCGCACCTCCAACGACAGCCCGATTGTCCGCGCGCTGATCGAGGCGGCGGAGGCTGGCATTTCAGTGACGGCGCTCGTCGAACTGAAGGCGCGCTTTGACGAGGAGGCCAATATCCGCTGGGCGCGCGATCTGGAGCGTGCGGGCGTGCAAGTCGTCTTCGGCTTTATCGAGCTGAAGACCCACGCCAAGCTGTCGCTCGTCGTGCGCCGCGAAGAGGGCAAGCTGCGCAACTACGTCCACATCGGCACCGGCAACTACCATCCCAACACCGCGAAGATTTACACCGACCTGTCCTGTTTCACCGATGATCCGGTGATAGCACGCGACGCAGCGCAAATTTTCAACTTCATCACCGGCTATGCCGAACCCGCCAAGGAAATGAAAATTGCCTACTCGCCGCATTCGCTGCGCAAGCGGATGCTCCAGCACATCAGCGAAGAGGCCGATCACGCGCGCGCAGGGCGCCCGGCGCAAATCTGGCTGAAAATGAATTCACTGGTTGATCCGCAGATCATTGACGCGCTCTACGCGGCAAGCACCGCGGGCGTGGAAATTGACATCGTCTGCCGCGGCGTCTGTTGCCTGCGCCCACAAGTGCCAGGCCTGTCAGACCGCATCCGCGTCAAGTCGATCATCGGACGCTTTCTTGAGCACAGCCGCATCTATTGCTTCGGCAATGGCGCAGGTCTGCCGTCCGAAAAGGCGCTTGTCTATATGGGCTCCGCCGATCTGATGACCCGCAATCTCGACCGGCGGGTCGAGGTTTTGGTGCCTTTGACCAATCCGACTGTGCATCAACAGGTGCTTTCGCAGATCATGCTCGCGAACCTGCTTGACAATGAGCAAAGTTTCGCCGTTTTGCCTGATGGGACATCCAAACGGATTGTCCGCGCCGAAAACGAGGAAGCATTCAACGCACAGGAGTATTTCATGACCAACCCGAGCCTTTCCGGCCGCGGCCAGTCATTGAAAAACTCCGCCCCGCGTGATTTTCTCGGACCGAAGCGCAAGAAGGACAAAACAGGCGCATAAGGTTGCATGAATAAACAGGCACAGGGCAGACTGACCGGTCGCGAACCGGTCTCGGTGGTCGACATTGGCTCGAATTCCGTTCGGCTTGTGGTTTACGAAGGCGTGGTTCGCGCGCCGACCGTATTGTTCAACGAAAAGATCCTCTGCGGCCTTGGCAAAGGGATTGCCGACACCGGCAGGCTGAACGCCAAGGCAGTTGAGAGTGCCTTGGCCGCGCTGAAGCGGTTTCGCGCGCTGTCAGAGCAGGCCGGTGCCAAAACCATGTATGCGCTGGCAACAGCCGCTGCCCGCGAAGCAGCCAATGGCTCCGCCTTCATCATTGAGGCCGAACGGCTGCTCGGCGTCAAGATCAAGGTGCTGACCGGCCCGGAAGAGGCCTATTTCTCGGCCATGGGCATCATCTCATCGGTCTATCAGCCGGATGGCATCGCCGGTGATCTTGGCGGCGGATCGCTCGAACTCGTCGATGTGCACGGCCGGACAATCGGTGCCGGCATCACGCTGCCGCTGGGCGGCCTGCGCCTGTCAGACATGTCCGGCGGTTCGGCTGCAAAAGCGCAAAAACTGGCCAGGCAACATCTGGAAAATGCTGACCTCCTGTCCGCCGGCAAAGACCGGGCCTTCTATGCCGTCGGCGGCACCTGGCGCAATCTTGCCAAACTTTACATGGGTGCCATCCATTATCCGCTGCATGTCATGCACGAATTTGAAGTTCCACTGAATGACGCCGTGCCATTCCTGAAGAAAGTCGCCAAAGGCGAGGCGGCCGAGATCGATGGCATCGAGACCGTATCGCGCAACCGCCAATCACTCTTGGCATTCGGCGCGGTGGTCTTGCTCGAAGTCGTCCAGAAAATGCAGCCGCGCTCCATCATCATGTCGGCGCTGGGCGTTCGCGAAGGCTTCCTCTATTCGCTGTTGCCACAAGAAGAGCAACTCAAGGACCCTTTGATCTGCGCCGCCGGGGAACTTGCGACTTTGCGTGCCCGCTCGCCCTTGCACGCGCATGAACTCGGAGACTGGACCGGGCAGGTTTTGCAGACCATCGGCGTCGAAGAAACCGACAATGAAGCCCGATACCGCGTCGCCGCCTGCCTTCTTGCAGATATCGGCTGGCGCGCCCATCCGGATTATCGCGGTGCTCAATCGTTGAACATCATCGCGCACGGTGCGTTCGTCGGGATTGACCACCCGGGGCGGGTGTTCATGGCGCTCGCCAATTTCTACCGGCATGAGGGCCTGATCGACGATGCGATCTCCATCGAAATCCGCAGCCTCGCGCCGCAACGCCTTTTCGACCGGGCAAAATTGCTCGGCTCGATGCTGCGCGTCGTCTATCTCTATTCTGCGGCAATGCCCGGCGTCATCCCGCGATTGAAAATCATGCCCGACGGCATTGGCGGGTTCCTGTTTGTGGTTCCGCCTGATCTCGCCGATCTTGCCGGCGAGCGCACGGAAGGCCGCCTGCAGCAATTTGCCAGGCTGTCCGGCAGGCCGATGCGCACAATTGTTGCGGCCATTTGAGACTCAGTC
Organism: Phyllobacteriaceae bacterium; assembly: GCA_031370195.1. Lineage (GTDB taxonomy): Bacteria > Pseudomonadota > Alphaproteobacteria > Rhizobiales > Rhizobiaceae > JANMEX01. Next base: position 3,014 of record JANMQE010000605.1, on the reverse strand, counting down.
GAGCGTGATCGCCACGATCTTCTTGTCTTCAAACTTCAGCGCAACTTCGCCGCGGATCAGTTTAAGCGCCGTTTCGCCAAACAGTTCGCGACGCCAACCATGCAGCGCCTGGACATCCGCGTCCTCGCCCTTTGAAGCGATCTGGTCGAGATCATCAGAAGTCGCAACAACCTTCGCCGCAACGCCGTTTTCTTCCGTGACCAATTTCAACAGAACGCGCAGCATTTCCGTTGCGGCACCTGTCCCTTCAGGTGCAGAAATATGGCGCGGCAGTTTCGGCAATTGGTCTTTGGGTGTTTCAACAGCAGAGACGATAACTTTCAGCAGATCCTGACCGGAAGAAGACCGCTCCCAGCCATTGGGAACAGTGCGCAGGCGGCCAAGCGCAGTCTGGTCTTTCGGCTGCTGCTGGGCGATCTCATAGATCGTGTCGTCCTTGATGACCCGTGAGCGCGGGACATTGCGCTCCCGCGCCTCGGTCTCGCGCCATGCGGCGACCTTTTGCAGAACAACCAGCTCAACCGGCTTGCGCACCCGCATTTTCAGGCGTTTCCACGCATCTTCCGGGTGCAACTCATAAGTGTCAACAGAAGACAGCGTCGCCATCTCCTCCTTGACCCACTCCGTGCGCCCCGCAGCCTCAAGCTTCGCCTTCAGTGCAGGATAAAGCGCAGCAAGATGTGTGACGTCAGCGAGCGCATAGGCCAGCTGCGTGTCCGTCAGCGGACGCTGCCGCCAGTCGGTGAAGCGTGAAGTCTTGTCGAGGTGGACACCAGACATTTTCATGACCAGCTGATCATAGGAAATCGACTCGCCAAAGCCGGAAACCATCGCAGCAACCTGGCTGTCAAACAGCGGGGCAGGGATCAATCCGCCCATTTTATGCACAATTTCAATGTCTTGTCGCGCGGCATGAAACACTTTGGTGACCGCCGGATCGGCCATCAGCGCAAAGAACGGCGCCAAATCCAGCGCCTTTGACAACGGATCAACAATCGCCGCATGGCTTGCAGTCGCCATCTGGATCAGGCACAGCTCCGGCCAGAAGGTCGTCTCACGGATGAATTCCGTATCCACACAAACAAAATCACTGCCGGCAAAGTCAGCAATTGCATCCTCAAGTTGCTTGGTTGTTGTGATCAAATCCATGTTCGCCCTATAGCCGAACAGAAAACATGTGTCTGCCCTGAATTTGATATGTCGTCAAAGATTTCTTACTTTCACGTAAGACACGTGCATCAGGAGTGATGGTGATTGGCCGTCTTCTCCCCGCTTCTCCAGCGGGGAGAAGGTGCCGACAGGCGGATGAGGGGCGGCCTGGCACCGATATTTCCGGATTGGATCACTGCCGGTTTGGGCGTCAGGTGTGATCCAAAATGAACAAAGAGCAGACAAAACTTGCCGCACTGCTGCTTCTGAATGTTGCTACCCAAAACGGTCTAATTGATAAGACTTTGGCAATGGTCCTAATCCTTGTGGCATGTATCGTTTCTATCGATACATGCGCGCCCACACGGCTTCCCATTCTTACAAAACCAACTGGCATCGCATCCCGCCAACGGTACTGTTAGGGAGAGCAACAACGCAGCAATGATCATTCTCATGGGAATGATCGTTTCATCAAACTGTAGGGACTGTCAAACTTTGGTCGCCACAGTCCTTTGGGAGAGTCAGGCGGCCACGGAATGCTGTTGTGATTTGCGATAGCGATTTGGACGGATGCGCCGCCGCCGAAGTGATTTCCCACCCCGCACCTTGACTTTTCACCCCTCAAATGCGCTTGTCCGCCCGAAATTTGTGAGGGTGGCGTGAAGCCGCCCCGCCGGGATTCGCAAATGCGGTCCCCGCCGGAAATATCAGGGAATAAGTCATGACCATGCACCGTTACCGCTCCCACACCTGCGCGGCGCTCCGCAAGGAACACACTGGCGAGGCCGTACGCCTGTCCGGCTGGGTGCACCGTGTGCGCGATCACGGCGGGCTGCTGTTCATCGATCTGCGCGACCATTACGGCCTGACGCAGATCGTTGTTGATCCGGATTCGCCTTGCTTCAAGGCAGCCGAAACCGTGCGCGGCGAATGGGTTATCCGCGTCGACGGCAAGGTCGTCGAGCGCGACCAGTCAACCAAGAACGCCAACCTCGCAACCGGCGACATCGAAGTCTATGCGACGGAGTTGGAAGTCCTGTCTGCCGCCAAGGAACTGCCGCTGCCCGTTTTTGGCGAGCCGGAGTATCCGGAAGACATCCGCCTGAAATACCGTTTTCTGGACCTGCGCCGCGATACGCTGCACAAGAACATCGTCAAGCGCACGCAGATCATCGCCGCCATGCGCCGCCGCATGTCTGATATCGGTTTCACCGAATATTCAACGCCGATCCTCACCGCGTCCTCGCCCGAAGGCGCGCGCGACTTTCTGGTGCCAAGCCGCATCCATGCCGGAAAATTCTACGCGCTGCCGCAGGCGCCGCAGATCTACAAGCAATTGCTGATGATCTCCGGCTTTGATCGCTATTTCCAGATCGCGCCATGCTTTCGCGATGAAGACCCGCGCGCCGACCGCCTGCCGGGCGAATTCTACCAGCTCGATCTGGAAATGAGCTTCGTCGAGCAGGAAGATGTGCTCGGCACAGTCGAACCGGTCATGCGCGGCGTGTTCGAGGAATTCGCCGAAGGCAAGCCGGTCACGCAAAGCTTTCCCAGAATTCCTTGGCACGCGGCGATGCGGGGCTTTGGATCGGACAAGCCTGATCTACGGAACCCACTAGTTATTGCAGACGCTACAACAGTGTTTCAGGGTTCTGATTTTCAAGTTTTTGCAAGAATGATTGCGCAGGATCCCAATGTCCGCATTTTTGCTATTCCGGCACCTGGTGGCGGTTCGCGCGCATTTTGCGACCGCATGAACTCTTGGGCCCAATCTGAAGGGCAACCCGGTCTCGGCTATATCTTCTGGCGAGAAGAAGATGGCCAAGTTGGCGCCGCCGGTCCGATAGCTAAAGCATTGAAAGATG
>JANMQE010000588.1:0-3526 GCA_031370195.1 Phyllobacteriaceae bacterium | reverse complement strand
CATCTTTCGATATGCGGCAGGGCATATTGCCAGAAGGCCGGATTGCGGCCGATCTGCTTTTCGACGAACAGGCTCTGGCTTTCGTGGACCGTCATGCCGCGGGCTTTGCCGGACGGCCAGTGCGACCAGTCCTTGGGCAGGTTCTGCTCGTAAAGACCGTGGCCGGTTTCGTGCAGGATGCCCATAAGGGCGGACAAAAAGTCGTCTGTGCGGTAGCGGGTGGTGAGGCGCACGTCTGTGGGCACGCCGCCGCAGAACGGGTGGTGCGAGACGGAGAGGCTGCCGTGGGTCATGTCGAAGCCGACGGCCTGCATCATGGCGAGGCCGAGCGCGCGCTGCGTTTCAATCGGGTAGGTGCCGGAGAGCGGCTTGACCGGGCGCCTGGCGTTGCGCTCCTGCTGCAGGGCGATGGCCTTGGGGGCGAAATCCTTGAGGAAGGCCTTCAGGGCCGTGAACACGGGCGTGATGTCTGCGGCGCGGTTGCCGGGGTCGTATTGCCCCATCAGCGCGTCGTAGGGATCAAGCTTGAGCACGTCGGCGCGCATGGCTGCCTCCTCGCGGACGAGGGCGAGAACGCCTTCGAGCGCGGGGGCGAAGCCGGTCCAGTCGCCCTTGGGCCGCAGATCGCGCCACAGTTGCTCAGAGCGCATGCGGGTCAGCGTCTGGCGCTCGACGAAGTCTGATGGCAGGCAGGTGGCGTTGATGTAGGTGCGTTCGAGTTCGCGGAGCGCGGCGGCTTGCTCTGCGTTCAGACTTTCGGATTTGGCGGCCTCGATCCAATCGCGCACATGCGGGTCGGTGGCTTGGCGGTGGTACATGCCGGAGAGGGTCGCCATCGCCTCGGCGCGTTTTTCACCACCGCCGGGGGCCATGTTGGTGGCCTCGTCGGCACCGAGAATTGACAGGGCGTGTTCGAGCGCTTCGAGCGAATGGCAGTGGGAATCCAACTTTTCAAATGACATGATCTGCTCCGGATGACGTCCGCGCAGCGATAGGTTATCGTGGATGACGGCGCAAGGAAGTTGCGGAGGGACTGACCATGATCGGCATGATTTTGACCGGGCTCGTTGCCCTGATCCACCTGTACATCGTCTATCTCGAAATGGTGGTGTGGGATCAGCCGCAGGGCCGCAAGACATTTGGCACCACCATGGAATTTGCGGCGGCGTCCAAGGTGCTGGCGGCCAATCAGGGGCTTTACAACGGGTTTCTGGGTATTGGCCTGTTCGTGGGATTGTGGCTTGGCGTGGCAGGAGGCGGGCGGACGCTGGTGATTTATCTGCTGGCTTGTGTGGCAGTTGCCGGACTTTATGGGGCGATGAGTGTCGGGCGGAAGATACTGTTCATCCAGACTGTGCCCGCGGTGCTGGCGCTGGTGGCGGTGGTGATGGGGTGGTGACATGTCAGTATATTAGCATTCCGATCGGGCTGCTTTCGTAATTCGAATTGAGAATGCCAGACAATGCGGGACGGCGAGAAAATGCCAATTGAAATTGAAGAGGTAATACGAAGATCTGAACAGGGTTCGACGCAGCCATACATCTGCCGCGGTTTGAACGGCAAAATCTTCTATGTAAAAGGCAAAGGTGCTGGTTTTGCTTCTCTGTTGAAAGAGTGGATTGCGGGTGGCCTTGCGCTTCGAGCTGGATTGCAAATTGCTCCATTCTCTCTCGTTCATGTGCCCAAGGCATTGTATGAAGCCGGACGCCGCAGCAATCTTGCCGATCTCGGATACGGTGTCCTGTTTGGCTCAGAGCACGTTGTCAACTCTAGCGAACTTTCCATAGTAAATTCTGATGCTGTTCGGGTGCAAACTAAGCGCGACATTGCCGCTTTCGACTGGTGGGTGAAAAATGGAGATCGTACGCTAACAGAGTCCGGCGGCAACCCGAACATCCTTTGGTCTGAACCCAGCGAGGAGCCCTTCATTATTGACCATAATCTGGCGTTTGATGATGGTGTAACGCTTAATTCACTGCTGGAAAGCCATATTTTCGCGCTACAGTTAGAAGAGATTTGTGAAAAGCCAGAGCTGCAAAGGCACTACAGGGACAAATTTGAATACGCAGTTGAAGCCATCGACGATATCCTTGGTGACATACCGCAACGTTGGCACTATGCAGATGACGCCGAGACGGTGAAAGTCAACTTTTCAACCAAATCTATAAGTACGGTTTTGGAACGTCATCGGTCGGAAGATTTTTGGAAATGAACATGAAAAAGCTTGCCGTCAGATATGCGATAGTCCGTTTCCAACCGCATGTTGAAACGGAGGAATTTGCCAATATCGGGATTGTGCTTGTCGCTCCGGACATCGGGTATCTTGATTTCAAACTCGAGACGCGCCGCTTCAGTCGATTGACGGGTTTCTTTGACAGCTTGGAGCCGAGCATAATTCGATCTGCTCTCAAAAATTATTCCGCTGAATTGAAGCGCGTCAAGGAGTTTTCTCGCCACAACGGGGAAGGGCAAACTCGATTTGAATTTGAGCGTTCTGACAACGCGGAACACTTGTTTGTTTCTCTGACCAAAAATCGAGAGGGCATCATCCAATTCAGCGAAGTTCGATTTGCGATGACAGACAATCCAAAAGGAAAACTTGAAGATCTCTTTGATTACTATGTTGGACGGAATTTTGTGAGCCCACAGTATCGGGAGGGTATTCTTGAAAGCAAGGTTCGAAATATGTTGAAGGCAGATAATTTAAGTCAAAAATTTAAGAGGGTGTCTTTTGATGATGGTGTGTATTCTGCAACTTTTCCGTTTGTAAAAATGGTCGACAACAGCCCTACAAGAATTATCAAGCCGATTTTTCTTGGTCAAGAAGAGGCGACTAGGCTGATAGATCATGGGAACAAATGGTTGTTCACAATCAACCGATTGAAGCGGTTTTTGCCCAGGGATGTTATATTTGCAGTCGAAGGACCGAGCCGCGAAGTGACTCAGCAAAGGGCGTTCAAGGAGACCGTTGAACAGTTTGAGGCAAACAACATTCAAGTTGTCGATGCCACAAATGAACGTGAGCTTATGTCTGCGGCCAATTGACGTGCTCTGATAGTCCAAAGGGAAAATGAGGGTTGCCCCCTCACTTCTCCGTCAGCTTCAATTCAATCCGGCGGTTCTTGGACATCACCTCCGGCGTATCGCCCGGCTCGAGCGGCTGGAATTCGCCGAAGCCTGCGGCGACGAGGCGGCTGGGGGGGACGCCGTTTTCTATCAGGAGTTTGACGACGGAGGTCGAGCGGGCGGACGAAAGTTCCCAATTGTCCTTGTAGCGGCCATTGCCTGAAAGCGGCACGGCGTCGGTGTGGCCGTCGACACGCAGAACCCAATCGATTTCCGGCGGGATTTCCTTGGCGAGTTCGACGATGGCACCGGCGAGTTTTTTCATTTCCTCGCGGCCCGCATCGTTGATGACTTCCTGGCCTGAGGGGAACAGCACTTCGGCCTGAACGACAAAGCGGTCGCCGACGATGCGGATGTTTTCGCGGTCGGACAGGATTTCGCGCAGGCAGCCGAAGAAGTC
>JANMQE010000074.1:0-3425 GCA_031370195.1 Phyllobacteriaceae bacterium | reverse complement strand
CGGCGCTGAATGCCGCTGTCGAAACCGGCTTGCCGGTGGTGTGCTTGTTCATACGCGACAAGGGTGGTCAGGTACGCGCAAATGGTGCAGCGCAGACTTGGTGGCTGCATCATTCTTTGGCGGCACTCGACGAAAAGCTCCGGGCGATTGGAACGCGATTGGTTTTCAGGTCCGGCGAGACTGCGGCTGTGCTCGACGCGGTGATTGCCGGGACCGGTGCCTCGCACGTGTTCTGGAACCGGCGCTATGACCCGGCCGCGATCCCGCTGGATGGGTCGATAAAGTCAGATCTGAAGGCGCGGGGCATCGATGTGCGCACGTTCGACGGCCAGTTGCTGCATGAGCCGACGCAGGTCAAAACCGGCAGCGGCGGGCCGTTCAAGGTCTATTCGCCGTTCTGGCGGGCGTTCAACACGCTGCCCGAACCACGCCCGCCCTATCCTGCGCCGTTGAAACTTTCGGATGCTTCGGGCCGTATCCAATCCGAGCGGCTGGAAGACTGGAACCTTCTGCCGACAAAACCGGATTGGGCTCACGGCATGAACGTTGAATGGACACCCGGCGAAGATGGCGCCGCCGCGCGGCTTGACGCCTTTCTTGACGGTGCAGTCCACGGCTATGCCGACGACCGCAATCTGCCCGGCCATCTTTCAACGTCAAAGCTGTCGCCTCATCTGGCGATGGGCGAGATCACGCCATTTCAAATCTGGCACGCATCCGGCGAGGCCGCAGGTGCCACGCCGCGCGATATTGACAAGTTCCGGTCTGAGGTCGGCTGGCGCGAGTTTGCCTATCATCTGCTGTTTCATTTTCCGAAACTGGCGAATGACAATTACAACGGCTCGTTCGATGCCTTTCCATGGGACGAGACGCGGGCTGATGCTTTGAAAGCTTGGCAGCGCGGGAAGACCGGTTATCCGATTGTCGATGCAGGGATGCGCGAACTCTGGACCACCGGCTGGATGCACAATCGCGTGCGGATGATTGTCGCATCGTTCCTGATCAAGCATTTGATGATTGACTGGCGCGAGGGCGAGAAGTGGTTCTGGGATACGTTGGTCGATGCGTGCCCCGCAAACAATCCTGCAAGTTGGCAATGGGTCGCGGGGTCCGGCGCGGACGCTGCGCCCTATTACCGCATATTCAACCCGATCCTTCAGGGCGAAAAGTTTGATGGCGATGGCGCGTACGTGCGCAAATGGGTGCCTGAGATTCGCGCCCTGCCAGACAAATTCCTGCACAAGCCGTGGGAAGCGCCGCTGTCCGTTTTGAAAGATGCAAGTGTCAAGCTTGGCGAAACCTATCCGCGCCCCATTGTTGATCATGACACGGCGCGCCAACGCGCGCTTTCGGCATTCAAATCGCTCAAGGGCGCAGCATGACGTTCGTTCTGCATCACAGTGAAGCCAGCCAGACCGGCGGCGCGCGCAAGCGGGTTGCCGTCATCGGTTCGGGCATCTCGGGGCTGTCGGCAGCATGGGCGCTAGCCAAGACCCATGACGTGACAATCTACGAGGCGGAAAAGCGGGCGGGTGGCCATACGGCGACGGTTGATATTGATTATGACGGGACGCCGATTGCCGTCGATACCGGCTTCATCGTCTACAATGAGCTGAATTATCCCAACCTCACCGCGCTGTTTGCCCATCTTGATGTGAAGACCCATGCGTCGAACATGAGTTTTTCGATGTCGCTTGATGATGGCAGGCTGGAATGGTCCGGTGCGTCCTATGCCTCGTTGTTTGCGCAGAAGCGCAATATAGTGTCGCTGCCGTTTCTGTTGATGCTCAAAGAGATCATGCGCTTCAACCGCATCTGTGTTGAAGACCGCAATACGGGGATCACCGCAGGCAAGTCGATTGGTGACTATCTGGCCCTTCGCAAATTCGCGCCGCGCTTTCGCGATGATTACCTGATCCCCATGGGAGCGGCGATCTGGTCAACGCCGCGCGTCAAGATGCTCGACTTTCCGGCTGATGCGTTCATCTCGTTCTTTGAAAACCACCGGCTGATCCACAATGAGCGCCCGGACTGGCGCACGGTTTCCGGCGGATCGCGGAACTATCTGGCCAAACTTCTTGATGCATTGCCGGGTGCGCTGCGCACGGGCCGTGCTGTGACCAGCGTCCACCGCTCGGCGAATCAGCTGTTTATCACCGATGCGAGCGGCGCAACCGAATCCTACGATCAGGCGGTCGTCGCCTGTCATTCCGATCAGGCGCTGCGGATACTGGCCGATGCAACGCCAATCGAGCGTGGCATTTTGGGCGCGATTGCTTACAGACCCAACCGCGTTGTGCTGCACCGGGACGCCTCGCTGATGCCCAAACGCAAGGCGGCATGGGCGGCTTGGAACTATCTGCGCACATCCAAGCCGGAAGGCGAGCCGGAGGTTGCGGTCTCCTATTGGATGAACCGGCTGCAGGGCATTGACGAAAGCATGCCTTTGTTCATCACCCTTAACCCACCGCGCGAGCCGAATGTCGGCACCGTGTTTGGCGAGTGGAGCTATGATCATCCGCAATTCGACAAAGCGGCACTCGATGCCCAAAAGACGCTCGCGGAAATACAGGGACTTGGAAATCTCTGGTTTGCTGGCGCTTGGACCGGTTATGGCTTCCACGAAGACGGTTTGCGCTCCGGGCTTGAAGCTGCACTGGGACTAGGCGGGCAATTGCCATTTGCAATTTCCGGCAGCAAGATCAGCCGCTCCAAGATTACCCGATCATTGGAGGCCGCCGAGTGATCATGGGGCAGACCAAACCTGTCATACCTGCGCCTGCACGGCTGTATTCCGGCAAGGTGATGCACCAGCGTATGAAGCCGTTCGGGCATCGCTTTGAATACAAGGTGTTTTCGCTGTTGCTAGACCTTGATCGACTGGATCAGGTCAAGCGCATCTCAAGCCTGTTTTCGGTCAATCGCTTCAACGTGGTTTCGTTTGCCGAGGCGGACCACATCGACACGCGCATTTCACCGGTCGAAAAGGGCGTGCGCGCTTTTGCTGACCGGCTGTTCATCAACGCCGGCTTGGAGCGCCCTCTGCGCATTGAATTGCTAGCCTATCCGCGTGTGTTCGGCCACGCCTTCAATCCGATTTCGCTTTATTATGCCTATGGCAAGGCGGGTGAGTTGACCGGCATGATCTACGAAGTGCGCAACACGTTCGGAGAGCGGCATACTTATGTGTGCCCCGTCGAGGATGGTCAACTGACTGACGCGGGACTGCGCCAGACGCGCACCAAGATTTTCCATGTCTCGCCGTTCATCGAGATGGGCATGCGTTATGACTTCCGCGTGCGCGCGCCGGGCGACGCGCTGCAATTCCGCATTTTGGAAAGCGATGGCGAGGGCCCGCTGCTCGCTGCCAGCTTTTCGGGCACCGCTACGCCGCTGTCCACCCGTGCGCTTGTATCGCATTTGGC
>JANMQE010000521.1:0-1715 GCA_031370195.1 Phyllobacteriaceae bacterium | reverse complement strand
GTTAGACGCCACCGTCAATCCTCAATGGCCGGAAGCGGGCCGGTGCTCTATTCGCACCGTCGAACGCGTTTATCAAGGGAATGACCATGGCAATCATCCGCGAAACAGTCACCGGCGCGCACGCGCTGACGTTTGATGACGTGCTCTTGCAGCCCGGCCATTCGGACGTGATGCCCGGCCAGACTGACCTGCGCACGACAATTGCCAAGGACATCGACCTCAACATCCCGATCATCTCGTCGGCGATGGACACTGTAACCGAATCGCGACTTGCCATAGCGATGGCGCAGGCTGGCGGCATCGGCGTTATCCACCGCAACCTTGACCCCGAGCGGCAAGCCGAAGAGGTGCGTCAGGTCAAGAAGTTTGAAAGCGGCATGGTGGTCAATCCTGTCACCATCGGACCGGACGAAACCCTGTCTGCGGCGCGCGGATTGATGAGCGCGCATGGCATTTCGGGCATTCCGGTGGTTGAGGGCGCTGCGCCAGGCAAGACCGGGCGTCTCGTCGGCATTCTCACCAACCGCGACGTGCGCTTTGCATCCGATCCAAACCAGAAAATCTATGAACTGATGACGCGCGACAATCTGATCACCGTCACGGAAAATGTCGATCAGGAACAGGCCAAACATCTGTTGCACCAACACCGGATCGAAAAGCTGGTGGTCATTGATCAAAACGGCCACTGCGTTGGTTTGATCACGGTCAAGGACATTGAAAAGTCGCAGCTGAACCCTCATGCGACGAAAGATACGCAAGGCCGCCTGCGGGCAGCCGCTGCGACGTCGGTTGGCGATGATGGTTTTGAGCGCTGCGAGCGCTTGATTGATGCTGGCGTCGACGTGATCGTCATCGACACTGCGCATGGTCATTCGCAACGTGTGCTCGACGCTGTGACGCGCGCCAAGAAACTGTCCAATTCCGTGCGCATCATTGCGGGCAACGTCGCGACCCGCGAAGGCACGCTGGCGCTGATCGACGCCGGTGCGGACGCGGTAAAGGTCGGCATCGGGCCGGGATCGATTTGCACCACGCGCATTGTCGCCGGTGTCGGCGTGCCGCAGCTCACGGCAATCATGGAATCGGTAGAAATCGCGCAAAAGCACGGCATCCCGGTCATCGCCGACGGCGGCATAAAGTTCTCAGGCGATTTGGCCAAGGCGCTCGCCGCTGGTGCATCGGCGTCCATGATCGGCTCGCTGCTGGCTGGCACGGATGAAAGCCCCGGCGAGGTCTATTTGTATCAGGGCCGCTCGTTCAAGGCATACCGCGGAATGGGTTCCGTCGGCGCCATGGCGCGGGGTTCGGCGGACCGCTATTTCCAGGCAGAAGTGCGCGACACGCTCAAACTCGTGCCGGAAGGCATCGAAGGGCAGGTGCCTTACAAGGGTCCGGTGTCGGCAGTTCTGCATCAGCTTGCCGGCGGTCTTCGCGCCGCCATGGGCTACACCGGCGCAGCGAACCTTGCCGAGTTCCGCGATAAGGCAACTTTCGTGCGCATTTCGAGCGCGGGCTTGCGCGAATCCCATGCCCATGACGTCACCATCACGCGCGAAAGCCCGAATTACTCAGGCGGCATGTGATGGTGCATTTCAAGCGTAGCGAGACATTGCTGATGGCGGTGACCGCCTTGGGCTATCTTGCATTTGCGCCGGTGCGTTGGGCAATTGAGCGGCAGGCGGGCTGCGAATTCATCACCCCGGACGCGAACTTTC
>JANMQE010000110.1:0-10022 GCA_031370195.1 Phyllobacteriaceae bacterium | reverse complement strand
AGCCGGATTCGGCGGGACGGGCGAGTGCGAATGCGACAGAGGACCGGCCAGCATGCCCTTGATCACCTGGCAGTCTATCAAGCCAGCGAAACCAGTGTTCCGGTCTTGACCCTGTCCATCGCGACAAAGGTGCGGAACTTGCGGACATTGCTGTTGGCGAAGAACAGGCGGCGCGTCAGCAGCTCGTAAGATGCCATGTCGGCAACAAGGATAATGAGAATGAAATCCGTCTCGCCGGTCACGTAATAGCATTGCTGGACTTCGGGCGTTGCGGCGAACAGATGTTTGGCGGCGTCGATCATGGCGCTGCCTTCGTTTTCAAGTTCGACTTCGACAATCAGCGTGATCGGTTTGCCCACCGCTGCGGGCGAAAGTCTCGCTGCATGGCCTTCAATTACACGGGCTTTCTCGAGCGCCTTGATGCGTCGCTGCACTGCGGGTGCGGACAAACTGATAGCGTCGCCAATCTGGCGTTGCGGCGTCATGTTGTTGTTCTGGAGAATGTTGAGGATCGCCAAGTCGAAGCGATCCAGCTCAATGCGTGCCATAATTGCCCCAAAGACCATGTTGACGCAACAAACTTGCACAAAACCCTGCAAAATACAGCGCAAATCTCACGTGGCTTGCACTATGTTTGCGCCATTGAACATGGGAGAGTGCTATGTTTCTCACCAACACACATAGGGACTATGGCGAGCCACTGGACACGCGCGATGCCGACTTGCTTGGCTCGGAGGGCGCGGCCCGCGTGCAAGCCTATCTGGCAAGACGGGACAATCATCGCGTCACGCCACTCAATGCGCTGCCGGAAATGGCAAATAAACTTGGCGTCGCGGCAGTTCATGTCAAAGATGAAGGCCAGCGATTGGGCTTGGGCAGTTTCAAGGCGCTCGGCGGCGCGTATGTCGTTTCGCTCCTCGTTGCGGAAGAGGCGGGGCACCGACTTGGGCGGACAATCAGGTTTGAAAATCTCACGGAGACGGACGTCCGCGCAGTTGCGGCGACGATGACCTTCGCCTGCGCCACGGATGGCAATCATGGACGTTCGGTCGCGCAGGGGGCTGAGATTGCTGGTGCCCGCGCAGTGATCTTCATTCACGCGGGTGTCAGCCACGCGCGCGCCGACGCGATCGCAAAGTTCGGCGCGGAAATCCGCCGTTTCCCGGGCACTTACGATGATTCCGTCGCAGAGGCCGCAAGGGTTGCCGATGCCAATGGCTGGACCGTATTGTCGGACACGTCATGGGAGGGCTACGAGCGGATACCGGGTCTGGTGATGCAGGGCTACACGGCAATTGCACGAGAGGCGCTGGCGCAGATGGACCGATTGCCAACCCATGTGTTCATCCAAGCCGGCGTCGGCGGCATCGCGGCAGCGCTTGCTGGACATTTTTCGCTGACGCTGGACAATAGCCTCCCGAAATTCATCGTCGTCGAGCCCGACCGCGCCGCCTGCATCTTCGCGGCAGCTCTTGCCGGACATCCGGTCAAGACGGCGCATGGCGAACCGACGATCATGGCGATGCTGGAATGCTATGTGGCGTCCCCTGTTGCATGGCGTGTGCTGTGCCGCGCGGCGGATGCGTTCATGACGGTTGACGAGGACGACGCGCTGTCGATCATGCGCAGACTGGCAAATCCGGATGGCAGTGATCCGGCCATAGTCGCTGGTGAGAGCGGCGGGGTTGGTCTGGCAGGATTGGTCAAGGCGGCAAGTGATGTTGAATTGCGCGCGGCATTGGGGCTTGATGAACGCTCAAGTGTGCTGGTGGTGAACACCGAGGGCGCGACCGACCCGGCGCTTTATGAACGGCTTGTGGGTAAAAAACCGGAAGATGTCTGACTGCAAACGGTACTTGACCAGAGGCATTGCAGCAGTATTTCTTTGCCTCAAGGTCCGATCAAACTATCGGCAATCTTCCCCGCCAACCTGTCATAGTGCGTGCTGAGTGCCGAAGGGTAGCGCAGCTCCATTGAGTGGATCACGCCTTGCGAGCCGAATTCGGCGCGGCGGTAGACGATAACATCGCCGTCAAAGCCGGACACGACCATCCAGCGCGCGCCGACTTTTCGGTAGGTTACAGTGTCGATGTCCTTGGCGATAAAGTCGGCGAGAGATGTCGGCGTAAAATCCAGCGCATTGTATTCGCCCCAGACAGCGAGCTCGCCGCCGTCTGCTGCGCGCCAACGCTTGCCGTCGCCGTTTTCCGGCTCCGGGTCGGATCCGGTGAAAATGGAATCCGGGAATGTGATCGTCGTTCCAAATCGCGGGTTGGAATATGTGTAGTCGGAAGCAGATGCAGACCATCCGGACGTCAGCACCGTCAAAAACACCAGCAATGATACGAACGGACGCACGGCGCGTTTATCCACCTGTCACGCTCATGTGCCGCGAAACGGCGGGCTTGGCTGAGCGGCGGTCGATGATGAAATCATGGCCCTTCGGCTTGCGGCCAATCGCTTCGTCTATGGCGTTGGCCAGGAGTTCGTTGCCTTCGGATGCCCTGAGCGGCGCACGAAGGTCTGCCGCGTCGTTCTGGCCAAGGCACATGTAAAGCGTGCCCGTGCAGGTCAGGCGAACACGATTGCAGCTTTCGCAAAAATTATGGGTCAGTGGTGTGATGAAGCCGAGCCTGCCGCCGGTCTCCTTGACCTCGACATAACGAGCCGGGCCGCCGGTCTTGTAGGCGATGTCGGAAAGCGTGAATATCTGTTCCAGACCTGTGCGAACCTGGCTCAGCGGCAGATATTGGTCCGTGCGGTCTTCCTCGATCTCGCCCATAGGCATGGTTTCGATGAGGGTGAGGTCTGCTCCCCGCGAATGCGCCCAGCGCATCAGGTCAGGAATTTCCTTATCGTTAAAATCCTTCAGCGCCACAGCGTTGATCTTGACCTTGAGCCCCGCCTTTTGCGCCGCATCGACGCCTTCGAGCACTTTGGCCAGGTCGCCCCAGCGGGTGATGGTGCGGAACTTGTCCGGGTCGAGCGTGTCGATGGACACGTTGATGCGCTTGACGCCGCAGTCGGCCAGTTCCTGCGCATATTTCGCCAGTTGCGAGCCGTTTGTCGTCAGCGTCAATTCCTTCAGTGCGCCACTGGTCAGATGCCGCGACAGCGAGCGGATCAGCTGCATGATGTTCTTGCGCACCAGCGGTTCGCCGCCCGTCAGGCGCAGTTTCTCAACGCCTTTTTCGATGAAGGCCGAGCACAGCCGGTCGAGTTCCTCAAGCGTCAGCAGATCCTTCTTCGGCAGGAAAACCATGTCCTCGGCCATGCAATAGGTGCAACGGAAATCGCAGCGGTCGGTGACCGATACGCGCAAATACGACACATGCCGTCCGAACGGGTCGATCATCGGGACTGGCTCCGTGCCGAGGGATATTTCGTTTTCCATATTCCCTATGTCGGACTGCGGAGGCCTTCCGTCAAGCGGGATTGGCTTGAAGCGGTCCAAGATTGCACCTAAGCACAATTCCAACTGCATTTTGAGGCGTCTCATGTCCGATTCCAAACCTTGGCCGACCGAACTGCGCGTCTCGCCCGACAAGCGGCTTTTGACCGTGACGTTCAACGGTGGCGCGCAACACCAATTCACCGCCGAGATGCTGCGTGTCCTGTCGCCATCGGCCGAAGTGCAAGGCCATTCGCCGGAGCAACGTGTGACTGTGCCGAACAAGGCCAACGTCTCAATCAGCCAGCTGCTGCCCGTCGGCAACTACGCCATCCGCATCGTGTTCGACGACGGGCATGATTCAGGGCTGTTCACGTGGGTGTATCTGGCTGAGCTTGGCAAGGACAAGGCGGCCAAGTGGCAGGCTTATCTGGATGAGTTGAAGGAGAAGGGGCTGGGGCGCGGGGCCGCGCTGCATTGAGGCATTTGTTATAGACAAACTGACAACCATGGTTTACATATGGCAATAGAAATTCGTGAAACGGATGTTTTTACTGGCTGGCTTGAAGAGCTGAGAGATATCAATGCCCGCGTGCGTATCGTCGAGCGTCTTGTGCGATTGGCTGCAGGCAATCCGGGTGATGTAAAGCCGGTTGGAGAGGGTGTCAGCGAACTGCGGATCAATTATGGTCCGGGGTATCGGGTCTATTATGTTCGACGTGGCAAGGTCTATGTCTTGTTGCTTTGCGGCGGTGACAAGGCCACGCAGGAACGGGATATTCGGAGAGCCAAGGTGTTGGCTTCGAACTTGGAGGACTGAGAATCATGGTGTTGAAGACGCGGGTCTTTGATCCGGCAAATTACCTGCAGGATGAAGCAAGCCAAGCTGAATTCCTTAGCATCACCTGCGAAGACGGCACCCCTGCCGAAATCGCGCATGCCCTCGGCGTTGTTGCCCGTGCGCGCGGCATTACTGATCTCGCACGCAAGACCGGGTTGACGCGGCAGGCGCTTTACAAGGCGCTCAGCGGCGAAGGCAATCCGGGAATGGCGACCATTGTAAAAGTGGCGGAGGCGCTGGGCTACCGGCTGTCGCTGGTCAAAATCCCGGTTGAGCGTCAGGACGCCGCCTGATCCTTCTTCAATATCTCCACCATCTTCGTCATCTGCGCGCCAACCAGATCGCACTCTTCCGGCGTGGACGCCCCCATCGCCTTGTCGATCAGCTGCGAATAGAGCTCCAGCGCCTGCATCAGAAGTGTGGTCCCAATCGGCGTCAGCGCCAACCTCTGCACGCGCTTGTCCTTGGCATCGATCTCCCGGCTCACCAGCCCGCGCGCCATCAGGCCGGGCATCAGCATGGTGATGTTGGAGCGGCCGACGATCAACCGTTCGGCCAGTTCCTGCTGCGACAGGCCGGGGTGGCGGTGGATGTTCATCATCATGTCAAGCTGCGCCGGTTTGAGATCCAGCGGCTTCATCACGTCCGCTATGGCGCGCTCCACTGCGTGCGCGGCCTTTGCCACCGCCACCCAGTTGCGGAAGCGCGGATTATCCCACAGCAGATGCGGCGTGTTTGGCACTTGCTTTTCGTTCATGCTTGAACAATATTGTTCATGGTTGAACCAATCTGGAGTCGGGTGATGGCAATCTCAAGTCAGCAAGTCATACGCGCCGCGCTTGGTCAAGGCGGGCGGTTGTTTCCCGCGCTTGCGGGACGTCTGGCCTTCGAACTCTTCTGCCGCACGGACGACCCTTCGAAGCCCGGCAAGAAAGAGCAGGCGGCGATAGACCGGGCAGCGCCGATTATGGCTGAGGCGCGCAAGCACCGGCTGAAAATCTCCACCGGCTGCGTGGTGGCGCATCAGTTCCGTGCCAATCCATCGGTTTCAAACAAGGGCAAAATTCTTGTCATCCACGGCTGGCGCTCGCGCACGGATTTCATGGCGCGGATGATCGCCAGCATGGCTGCCGACGGTTTCGACGTCGTCGGGCTCGATCTGCCCGGTCATGGCCTCTCCACGGGGCGCATGCTGAACGTCAAGCGCGGTGTTGAAGCCGTGCATGCCGCGTCCACGTGGCTCGGGCCGTTTGACTTGGTCATCGGCCATTCGTTCGGCGGCGTGGTGGCGGTCAGTGCTGCAATCGGCGGCATCAAGGGGTTGACGCCAGTGCCCTTTGGCCGCGTTGCCATCATCGCTTCGCCGAACTCAATGCCGGATATGTTCAAGGGCGTCGGCCGACACTTCGGGCTTGGCCCTCGCGCGCAGGCGGCGATGGAGCGGCGAATTCACACCGTCGCCGGCCATCCGGTCGAAACATTCGTCATGAGCGAACAGCTCAAACGTTTCGACGGCGAGGTGCTGGTCTGCCACGCGCCGGATGACCGCGAGGTTTCGTTCGCCGGAGCGCAGGCGATGGCGACGGCGGGCGATCATGTGCGCTTGATCCCGTTCGACGGGCTTGGACATCGGCGGATTATTGCGGATGAAAGCGTGTTTGATGCGTTGAAGACTTTTGCGTCGGGCAGGGCTGATGTTGCGGTCGCTGCTTGAGAAATCAGGAGATCAATCTTCGGTATTGCTGGAGAAATCTTTTGCCGTTGCTACACAATGATAAACGCACCCGCTCACTATTGAGCTGCTGGAGATATCAGAGTGGCATGCGGTACCCGAGCACTCTTGTCTTTGAATGCTTTGTGACCTGAACAGCATTGCCCAAATTCCCACCCAAGAGCCAAATGTTTTCGTTGTCGGCTTCTCCCATGTAAAGCCCCACAAAACCAGTTTGACTGTTTGGATCACGCGTCCAAAGGACAGCAATTGACCCAACCACCGGAGTATCTGTCTGCGCCCCCCAGGTGAGGAATGATCGGGCGGCGAGACTGCCGGTGCCTTCAAACCCGCTTTCGATCATGACCCAGTTCATGAAAGCTGCTACCCAAGGCGTGCTTTCGCTGGTTACTTCGGGAAATCCAGCTTTTCCAAAGTACTCCAAAATTGAAGGATTTGAATCTGGCCCAACTGTTTCACAGGTGCCGACTTGGCCCAAAGCAATTTTGACCCACTTATCCGTTCCAGCTGCGACGGACGCAGCTTCAAATTCGGCGATTTGGCTAGCGGTTGCACCGAGACTCAGGTCGCAAGACGGTCCTGTCAATGCGGACTCTGTCGCAGGCAAACCGGGTGTGAGCCTTACTCCACTTGCAACTTCTGCGAGCACTGTTTTGAGATTCGGGAAATCTTCTTCGGTTAGGACTTCCAGATCCAAAAAGAATTGCAAGTTTGATCTCGTTTTTGCATCGTCGCCAGTCTTCAATATATCCAGGAAAAACTGCTCTCGTGATCTGCGAATGTCAGCTTTCAATTGTCTTTGAGATTTAGACTCTTCGAGCCTTGCTTGATTGTAGGAGCTGAAATTGGAGGAAACAATATTTCCGGTTGCCGCAAGAAACGCTGCCATAATCGCAAGGGTAAGTGGCTGACTCCACTTCGCCCTTCCGAACTCTTTCTCCTTAAGAGCAATTTCGCGCTCCCTCACGCGTTCTTCAAACTCAAGTTTTCTCAGTTCGAGGTCCATTTCCCGAATTGCCGCAGTACTTTTTGTCATGTCACCAATTGCCCAAGAATGGCCAATAGAGAAACATTGTTGCAGTTCACTTGCAATATCTGCCGATCATCGCCGCACGATCACCTTCGTTCCAATCGCCACCTGCTCATAAAGATGGGTCACATCGTCGTTGGCCATGCGTATGCAGCCTGATGACATGGCTTGGCCGATTGTCCAGGGCTGGTTGGTGCCATGGATGCGGTAGATGCTGCCGCCGATATACATCGCCCGCGCGCCGAGCGGATTGTCAGGCCCGCCGGGCTGATAGGCCGGAAGGACGCGTCCGGTCTCGCGCTTTACCCGTTCACGCATCACGGCGGGCGGGGTCCAGCCCGGCCATTCGGCCATGCGCGAAACCTTGTTGGCACCGGCCCATTCAAATCCCTCGCGCCCGACGCCGACGGCATACTGGATCGCCTTGCCATTGCCGAGCGTGTAATAAAGCCGCCGCTCCGAAGTTTCGATCACGATGGTGCCTCCCGGTACCGACGCGTCATACCGCACAGTCTTGCGCGGAATCGGCGATTTGTTCGAGCGGTAATGCCCGCCCTGAACACGCGGCTTGCCGGCTTGGATGAATTTTGCGAATGCACTTTCGGCCTGTGCGGGCAAGCTGTAGCCGATTGGCAGCGCCGTCAGCAGTGCCAGAACACATGCGGCAACGAGTTTCTTCATTTCGGGGCAGCCTCTTGGAGCCGTTGAACTTGTGTCAAGTCATCTGAATCGGGTCGCCGCGTCAACTGGCGGCAAAGTGATCAAGCAGAGTTGATTACTCACCCCAAATTCAACTCCTTGAAAAAATCATTGCCCTTGTCATCGATCACAATAAACGCGGGGAAATCCTCGACTTCGATTTTCCACACCGCTTCCATGCCGAGCTCCGGATATTCCAGCACTTCGACATGCTTGATGCAGTCCTGTGCCAGCCTTGCGGCGGGGCCGCCGATGGAGCCCAGGTAGAAGCCGCCATGGTTTTTGCAAGCTTCGCGCACAGCTGCCGAGCGGTTGCCCTTGGCCAGCATCACCATGGAGCCGCCGAAAGACTGGAACTGATCGACGTAACTGTCCATCCGTCCCGCCGTCGTCGGCCCGAACGAGCCCGAGGCATAGCCGACGGGAGTTTTGGCGGGGCCGGCGTAGTAGACCGGGTGGTCCTTCATGTATTGCGGCATGTCGAGACCGGCTTCGAGCCGTTCACGAATCTTGGCATGCGCCATGTCGCGCGCGACGATGATCGTGCCGTTCAACGACAGGCGCGTCTTGACCGGGTGCCTCGAAAGCTCGGCCAATATGTCCGCCATCGGGCGGTTCAGATCGATTTTGACCATGTGACCGGACATCTTCGCCTCGTCCACATCCGGCATGAAACGGGCAGGGTTGTGCTCCAGCTGCTCAATGAACACGCCGTCGCGGGTGATCTTGCCGAGCGCCTGCCGGTCTGCCGAACAGGAAACCCCAAGCCCGATCGGCAGCGATGCGCCGTGGCGCGGCAGGCGGATGACGCGCACATCATGGCAAAAATATTTGCCGCCAAACTGCGCACCGACGCCAAGCGATTGGGTCAGTTTGTGGACTTCTTCCTCCATCGCCAGATCACGGAAGGCATGTCCAGCGTCATCGCCATGGGTCGGCAGCGAGTCCAGATAGCGGGTGGAGGCGAGCTTGACAGTCTTCAGCGTCTGCTCGGCGCTGGTGCCGCCGATGACGATGGCGAGATGATAGGGCGGACAGGCCGAGGTGCCCAGCGTCAGGATCTTTTCCTTGAGAAATGCCATCATCCGGCCATGCGTCAAAAGCGAAGGCGTGCCTTGATACAGAAACGTCTTGTTGGCCGACCCGCCACCTTTGGCAACAAAAAGGAATTTGTAGGCGTCCTCGCCTTCTTCGTAGATGTCGATCTGGGCTGGCAGATTGTTCTTGGTGTTCTTTTCTTCAAACATCGAAATCGGCGCAAGCTGTGAATAGCGCAGGTTCCGCCGGTTGTAGCTGTCGAGTATGCCTTGGCCAATCGCGTCCTGATCGCCGCCTTCGGTCCACACCCGGCGACCCTTCTTGGCCATCACAATCGCCGTGCCGGTGTCCTGACACATTGGCAAAATGCCGCCCGCCGCGATGTTGGCGTTCTTCAACAGATCCCAGGCGACGAAGCGGTCGTTCTCTGTGGCCTCGGGATCATCGAGAATATGTGCAAGCTGCTTCAGATGGCCCGCGCGCAGCAGATGGTTGATGTCGCCAAACGCGGTCTCTGACAAAAAGCGCAGCGCTTCCGGTTCCACCACCAGCATGTCCTGCCCGCGAAACGGCTCAACCTTCACAAAATCCGAAGTCAGCTTGCGGTATTCGGTGTCGTCGGTGCCGAGCTGGAAAAGATCATTGATGGATGTCGCTGCCATGGCTGGCTCCATTGAATATGCGGAAGATTTGACCCCAATGTAGTTGCTCAAGCCGCCCGCCACAATCACCGTTTGGGTGGGATGCGCGCCCTTTTTACCTCTACCGCGAAGCGGGAGAGGGGCTTCGCGCAGCGAAGCGGTGAGGGCGAGTCAGGCAGATGAGCAGCCGCGCCGCCGGACTTATCCCACAGCAAATCTCCGCCAACCCATTGATATCATTCATATCACAACTTTTTCCGCAGCAACTTATCCACTCACTCCCAATTCCGCGCAATAATTCCCGTCGTGTTCAACAAGGGAAACCGCACACTGTGACCTGGGAAATGGCCATAACCCGCAACCACGCACTACTTCTCGCGATTATCGCCGAGCTCTTCGCGATGCTGCGCGGAAACGCTCACGCCCTTCCCCTCTACCGCATGGCGGGAGAGGCGGCTTCGCAAAGCGAAGCGGTGAGGGCGAGTCTGCCAGACACGAACAATGCAAACCCCAACACATCCGCCACCTTCACCCTCCCACTCGCACTCTACGCCGCCATCCTGCTCATCCTGCTCCCATGCGAATGCGGCATCCGCAGCCTCTTCGTCATCGCCGCGCGGGGCATCGTCATCAAATTCCGCCCCTCGCTC
>JANMQE010000497.1:0-2130 GCA_031370195.1 Phyllobacteriaceae bacterium | reverse complement strand
CCGGGCACCCGTTCTCAGGTCCTGGCCGGATATTGGTGGATCGGGGTGATGTGCCACAGTCACAAATTTCGATGCAGGCGATCCGCAAGTGGCTGCACTGCAATCCGGAAAAGGCCGATGCGCTGCTTTGGCAAAACCGTTCCTTCATCTTCTTCCGCGAAAGCCCGGTTGAAAACGAAGCTCTTGGCCCTGTCGCAGCTGCAAAGGTGCAATTGACGCCGGGCCGATCCATGGCCGTTGACCGCATGCATCATGTGTTCGGTTCGGCAATTTATGTGGCGGCTCCGCAAGTCAACTTCGGCGATGGCAAGGCGTTTCAACGCTTGATGGTCGCGCAGGACACCGGTTCGGCCATTCTGGGTGAAGCGCGCGGAGACTTGTTCACCGGGTCCGGTTTTGAGGCAGGCCAGATTGCAGGTCGCATCAAGGCGGAGGCCGATTTCTGGCTGCTGATGCCGCGCCAATGCGAGAAGGTGTGAGCCATGAAAGCCGGTGCGGACGTCATGATAACCCACGAGGACCGCATCCTTTGGGAAAAGGTCGCCCGCACAGCCAAACCGCTCAAGGGAAAATCCTTTTCTGATATGATCGATTTGACGAAGCTTGAAGCTGTCGGGACCGCTGCGGTCGAATTGCCCGGTCTTGATGGTTCGGCACCCAAGCCTGTCCACCCGAAACCCAAAATAGCCAAACCGCAGTCCGGCCCCGATAAGCTTGATGAACCAACCCATCGCAAGATTGCCAAGGGCAGGGTTTCCCTTGGCGCGCGCATTGATTTGCATGGACTGACGCAAGGGGAAGCACACACGCTCTTGCATGCGTTCCTGCACCGCGCCCATTCTGAAGGTCTTCGTCATGTCTTGATCATCACCGGCAAAGGCTCATCATTTGGATCCGATGGCGTGTTGCGTCAGGCGGTGCCGCACTGGTTTGCAACCCCCATGTTCAAGCTTTATGTCGGAGCCTACGAAGATGCTGCCCGTCATCATGGTGGTCATGGCGCGATTTATGTGCGCCTGCGCCGCAAGAATGCTGCGAGACCTTTATGACACCATTCGGCGAACGCTTGCGCCAGCTTCGGCAGGAGCGGGGCTTGAACCAGAAAGCAATGGCACAGGCTTTGCAGGTTTCGGCTGCCTACCTTTCCGCGCTGGAGCATGGCCGTCGTGCCCAGCCGACGTTTCCGTTTGTCCAAAGAGTGATCGGCTATTTCAACATCATCTGGGATGAGGCGGAAGAACTTCAGCGGCTGGCGCTGCTGTCCGAGCCCCGCGTAACGGTGGACACATCAGGTCTCGACCCTGTAGCAACGGAGGTTGCCAATTTATTGGCCCGCAATATCCGCCTGCTCGACCGTGCGGCGCTGCTTTCGATCAAGACGACCATTTTGCAATGTGAGAAAGGCCGCTCTAAAAGAGCGCCTTGAGGTCCGCGATCTTGTCGTTAACCAGCCAGCCGTAATAGTTTTCCTCCGGCAGCTTCCCGGGTTCGCCCGCCGCCGTTCGACGGTCATTCTCCGCCTTCAGGGCATAGGCGCGGCTTTCGGGATCGCCGACATTATACAGCGTCGCAGTGACACCCGGATTGTCCGAGATGTCAAACCCGGCAATGCGCTTGTAGGCATCAATCGAATTGCGGATGGTCGCAGCCATGTAAGGCAGCGTCAGGTCCGGATCCATGATTGTGCGATAAACCTCGTTGGAGTCCTGCACATCCAGCCTGGGAATCCCCGAAATCCTGTTCACTGTGTCCGTCATCCGCAGGGCCGTCAGCGGATTGAGCTGTCCGATCCCGAATGTCTGGCCGGCATAAAACGGCTGGAAGAACACCGCACTGAACCGGTCGTCGGGGAACTGTGTGCCACCGACAGACCTGCCCCGGAACCCCGCATTCCAAACCCGCTCGCGGCAGGACCACAAAGCATTGCTGCCTGTTTTGCCATTGCACTCATTGAACTCGGGCCGGTTGACGAAATCCGAAACCGATTGTCCGTCAAACTCAAACGATATCTCCGAGGCGACATAAGACAGTGCTTTGACATAATAGGTCTGCAACCGGTCATAAGCGTCAACATTATAGGTGTGCTCGCCAATGATGGCCCCGGCCATATGCAGCGGCGATATGCCATAC
>JANMQE010000495.1:0-2080 GCA_031370195.1 Phyllobacteriaceae bacterium | reverse complement strand
GCCAGCCGAGCGTGGAGAACGGCCAGAGGGCGGAGGAGAACCAAGTGTCGAGGACGTCAGGATCGCGATTTAACTCGACGCTAGTTACTTGGCCGCCGCCAAGGTCGTTGCCGGCGGAAACTCCATACCCGACAATGTTCTGAATACCGGTTTCTGTACCGCCACCAAATCGCGAGTCACTGACCGTAACGGACACATTTGGCCCGTAATGCTCTTGCGCTAACTTGATAGCCTCATCTGGAGTCCGAGCGCAGAACTCCAAAAAGCCAGTGCCTTCGTCCTCCGCAGACCTAAGAAATGCCCCCTTCGGTAAATTCGGCCCATACCAAACCGGTATCCGATGCCCCCACCACAACTGCCTTGAAATGCACCAAGGCTGGATGTTCTCCATCCACTGGTAATAGGTCTTGTCCCAATTCTCCGGCACAAGCTTGGTGCGGCCTTCGCGCACGGCGGCGATGGCGGGCTTGGCGAGCTCTTCGGCGTTGACGTACCATTGGTCGGTCAGCATCGGTTCGATGACGGTGCCGGAGCGGTCGCCGAAGGGCTGCATGATTTTCTTGTTTTCGACGGTGATCATCAGGCCGTCAGCATCGATGTCGGCGACTACGCGCTTGCGGGCTTTGAAGCGGTCGAGTCCGCGATATTCGTCCGGCACGAGGTTGATGGCATCGACCGCGTTGGCGTCCGGTTGGCCGCCTTGGGCGACGAGGGCGCGGGCATGGGCTGCGGCTTCGGCGTATGGCACGCCATCGCTGCGCATCGCGCCCTTGGAATCCATCAGCCGGTACATCGGTATGTTGTTGCGCTTGGCGACGCCATAGTCGTTCTGGTCGTGTGCGCCGGTGATTTTCACTGCGCCGGAGCCGAAATCCTTGTCTGGATATTCGTCGGTGATGATCGGGATCAGGCGGCGGTGCTCTTTCGGGCCAACCGGGATTTCGCAGAGTTTGCCGATGATTGGCGCGTAGCGTTCATCCGAGGGGTGGACCGCGACTGCGCCGTCGCCGAGCATGGTTTCGGGGCGTGTGGTGGCGATGGAGATGTAGTCGCGTGTCTCGCGCAGGGTGACATTGCCGTCGGCGTCTTTCTCGACATACTCATAGGTTTCGGGTTGTCCAGTTAAGGGATTTGCTGCGAGCGGGTATTTGAAGTGCCACATGTTGCCATCGACTTCGATGTTCTCGACCTCAAGGTCGGAAATCGCGGTCTCGAATTTTGTGTCCCAGTTCACAAGGCGCTTGTCCTTGTAGATAAGGCCCTCATTGTAGAGCTGGACGAAAACTTCGGTGACGGCATCGACCATCTGGTCGCCCTGCTCGCCATGTGCGCCCATGGTGAACTTTTCGCGCGACCAATCGCATGACGCGCCGAGGCGCTTGAGCTGGTTGAAGATGAGGCCGCCGGATTCGGCCTTCCATTTCCAGATTTCTTCGACGAACGGCTCGCGCGTCATGGTGCGGCGATCCGGCTTCTGCTGTTCGGCCAGCCGTCGCTCGACGACCATTTGCGTGGCAATGCCGGCATGATCCATGCCCGGCTGCCAGAGGACATCCTTGCCCCGCATGCGCTCGAAGCGGACGAGAATATCCTGCAACGTGTTGTTGAGCGCATGACCCATGTGCAGCGAGCCGGTGACATTGGGCGGCGGGATGACGATGGCGAACGGGTCCGCACCGGGCTTGGCCCCTGCCCCGGCCTTGAACGCGCCTGCATCGTCCCACGCCTTGGCGATGCGCGGCTCAACGGTGGCGGAATCATATTTGGGTTCAAGCATGTCTGGTCTCAAATGTCCGGGAGGGGTTGAAGTGCTCTAAAGCGGAACGGGGGGATCAAGTCAATGATTTGGGCGCGCGGCTCTTCATTGCCACGCCCCGTTGCCGGTCTGGCCATTGTCAAAGAACGGGAAGCGGGGTGTGGACTCCTGCCTCTATGGATAAGCGAATGTGACAAAAGCCACACCCCGCACGTCTGGCACTTCATGCTCCCGGACAGGTCGGTATCCACCGGACTGGGCAAATGACAGGCTTTCGCCTGACATCTGCATGCGCCGGGACCCCCGCAGCCGTGGCCGTGACCG
>JANMQE010000493.1:0-1877 GCA_031370195.1 Phyllobacteriaceae bacterium | reverse complement strand
TCTTCTCCCCGCAGGAGATGCAGGGAGAAGACGGCTAATCGCCGATTCTTGCTGATTGGCCGTCTTCTCCCCATGCCTTCCGTGGGGAGAAGATGCCGACAGGCAGATGAGGGGAACGCGCCGCAAGGCCTTAAGAGTAGCCATTTTTTGAGGCGCTCAAATTGAAAGTCCACACCACCATCGCCTCTCTCCGCGCCGCGCTTCTCCCCCATCGCCGCGCCGGTAAATCCATCGGCCTTGTGCCAACCATGGGCTATCTCCATGTCGGCCACATGAAACTCGTGAAGACATCAAAGAAACAGTGCGACATCACCGTCGTCACGATCTTCGTCAACCCGACCCAGTTTGCAGCGGGCGAAGACCTCTCGACCTATCCACGCGATCTCGACCGCGATCTGGCCATGCTGAAAGCCGAAGGCGCGGACTTCGTGTTCACGCCGGATGTGAATGAAATGTATCCAGGCAATGAAGAAACCATTGTCGAGACTGTGAAGCTCTCGAAAATGCTGATGGGTAAAATCCGCCCCGGCCATTTCCGTGGCGTGGCCACGGTCTGCACCAAGCTGTTCAACATAGCCTCTCCGGACAAAGCCTTCTTCGGTGAAAAGGATTTCCAGCAGGTTGCCGTCATCAAGCGCATGGTGGCGGACCTCAATCAGCCACTGGAAATCGTGCCCGTGCCGACCGTGCGCGAGGCCGATGGGTTGGCCTTTTCCTCGCGCAATGTTCGCCTGACTCCGGATAACCGCGTGGCAGCTGTTGTGTTGTCCGAGGCACTGGATCGTGCAGGGGAGTTGATTGTGTCCGGCGAGCGGTCTGTTGCCGCCATCCGCAATGCCGTTCGCGCTATGCTGAAGGCAGAGCCGCGAGCCTTGATCGAAGCGGTCGATTTGCGCGATGCGGCAACGCTGATGCCGGTGTCCGGAACAATGTCTCGCCCGCTGGTCATCCTGCTGACCGTCAAGTTCGGCTCCGTTCGTCTGATAGACAACCGGGTCTATGCACCTTAACGTCCGCCCAAATTGAAAGGCCGACCATGAGCATCGAAGTCATCACCCGCCGCCTGACCGCACCGGACATCCGCGCCCGCAAAGGCGTGACGCCGATTGTCTCGCTGACCGCCTATCACGCGCATACCGCAGCCATCGTGGACAAATACGCAGACTTCATGCTGGTCGGCGACAGTCTCGGCATGGTCATGCACGGCATGGATTCGACCATCGGCGTGCCGCTTGACCTGATGATCATGCATGGCCGCGCTGTCGTGCGCGGGTCAAAGCAGGCGTTGGTGGTGGTCGACATGCCGTTCGGCACTTACGAGGAAAGCCCATCAGTTGCCTTCCGCAACGCCGCCAAAATCATGAAGGAAACCGCCTGCGGCGCGGTCAAGCTCGAAGGCGGCAAGCGCATGGCCGAGACGATCAACTTTCTTGCAGAGCGCGGCATACCTGTCATGGCGCACATCGGACTGACGCCGCAGGCGATCAACACGATGGGCGGCTTCAAGACACAAGGGCGTGATGTGACGCAATGGCCGGCCATCAAGGAGGACGCCCAGGCTGTCACAAAAGCGGGGGCGTTTGCCGTCGTGCTTGAGGGCATTGTCGAGCCGCTCGCCGCCGAAATCACCCGCGAAATCGCTATCCCGACAATAGGCATCGGCGCGTCGAAAGAATGTGACGGCCAGATACTGGTGCTTGAGGACATGTTGGGGCTGAACCCGCGTGTGCCGAAGTTCGTCAAGAAATACGGGCAGGTGGGCGATGCCATCGAGGCAGCGGTCGCAGCCTATGCGCAAGACGTCAAATCCCGGGCCTTTCCGACCGAAGAACATGTCTACACATTGAAAAAGCAGGGAAACTGAAGAATGAAGCGTC
>JANMQE010000490.1:0-1508 GCA_031370195.1 Phyllobacteriaceae bacterium | reverse complement strand
TCTCCAAGGACCGCGCCACCAGGATGCGCACCGACCGTGTGCGCAACATGTCGCTGGCCGGTAATTTGCAGGAGCTGCTTGGCAAGTCGGATACGATCGTCGGGATTTTGAAGAACCAGAAGGAAGTGCTCGACAGCCGCTACAAGACCTCCGAGGCGAGCCTGGTTCAGGTGATTGAGCGCCGCAAGGTGACGATGAATTCGCTCGAGGCGACACAGGCGCGGATCAACGAACTCAATCCGATGATTCTGGATCTTGAAAACAGGCTCGCAGCATCGACAGACCAGAAGCAGCGCACACAGATTGAATCCGAGCGCTCGAAGATGGCGACGGAATACAATGAAAAGCAGGCGCAGGAGCAGGTGCTGCTTGCCGAAAGCCAGACGCTTGAGCGCTACACCTCGATGTTCCAGACGTTTGTCGATTCGCTGAACAACCAGATTGCAGCGCAGGCGACGCTGATCAACAAGCTGACCATCGACACCGAGCAGCGCATTGTTCTTTACAAGGCGCTCGAAGATTCGTTGAAGACGGCAGCGCAGCAGGATGTGGCACACAAGATCAACACCCTTGGATCCAAGGTGGATACAGCCGCCGAGGAAACCATGGCTGGCATTGGCGCTGCGGCGCAGAAGCACATTGGTGATTTGCTGGAGCTGCACGAGACAAACATGGTGGCGACCGCCGATATCCAGCGCCGCAAGAAGCTGGCAGATGATGCCTTCGCCCGGCGCTTTGGCGATGTCTTGGCCAAGCACAATGCTGCCAACTACGTCCAGTCCTGACCGTATGGGCAGGAACAACCAGCATGGCGAATGAGGAAAGCGCTGCAGGTCGTTACTTTGAAGCGATCCGCGCGGCGCTTGACGGGTTGGACGTGTTTTTGCGCGACACCAACTCGCCGCTCTACAAGCACGATCTGGTGGCGGGCGTCGTCGTCGAATATCTGGCGCGGTTGAAGAATTCTTTTGCCTGCTGGCAAAACAAGTTGGCTTTCACCGATACGTTCAAGATCAGCCGTGCGGAGTCCGGATTTCCGGTGTTCCAGAATGTGCTGGAACTGGAGCGCGACCAGCATGGCTCGAACGAGCGCTTGCAAGCCATTCCCTCGGCGGACCAGCTGCGGCTGGACATGGCGGACTTCATCCTGCGCAAGAAGGAGTTTCCGGCAGCTCTACAGAAGTCGATGGCCGAGCGGGTTTATCTGGAAGAAGCGCGCAAGGGCGACCTGTTCCGGCCCTACATCCTGCCGCGCACGATCAAGGTGTCGGTGAACCCGAAGACGATGCGGCCGTTTTATGTGGTGCATTGGGGGGCTTTTGACGGGTCGGCCAATTTGCCGATGGTTTACACTGCGACAATCGAGGATTCGAGCGCTGACATTGTCGATGCGCTGGTGACCAGCGACGGCAAGCTCAATCCGCGCGAAAAGATTCCCTTGCCGGTGGACGGGTTGCTCAATCCATCACTGGCGCGCAAGTTTGACGATTTTGCCGAGCGCAATTCAT
>JANMQE010000487.1:0-13659 GCA_031370195.1 Phyllobacteriaceae bacterium | reverse complement strand
GAGAACTCCGCGCTGTCAATCGCCCTGTCGGCCAGCTTTCGTACCAGCCGTTCCAGTCTGTCGTGGGCGGTGTGGTGCAATTGGTCAGCCTTGGTGGCGGCGATCAGGATGCGGTCGATGCGGTGCGTGAAAAAGCTTGGCAGCCAGCCGGACTTGCCGAGCCGGAAACAGGTCAGGATTTCGCCGAGCGCGCGCTCAAGGTCTTCCAGAGCATGCGATCCGGCGTTCAGCGCCTGCATTGCGTCAATCAGCACGATCTGTCGATCAAGCCGTGCGACATGATCCATGAAGAAGGGTTTCACCACATGGGTCTTATAGGCCTCGTAGCGCCGCTCCATCATTGCCCACAGCGATCCGCGCAGGCCCTGCTCCGGCGCTGTGCCGGGAAGAGGCGCAAAGGTGAGGGCGGGCGAGCCCTCCATGTCGCCGGGCATCAGAAAGCGTCCCGGCGGCAGCGTTGACATGGCCCTCTCGTCCGCCCGGCAGGCGCGCAGGTAATCTGTGAAGGTTGCCGCAAGGCGTTGTGCCAAAAGTTCGTCGGCGGGCTGGGCTGTGTCGACGGCATTCGCCAGCGCCAGCCAATCAAGCGCAATGTCACTGCGCATGGGCAATTTGGCCAGATCCAGCGCCTGCGCCGAGAATTCTGCATAGGATTTGGTCAACAGCGGCAGGTCCAGCAGCCATTCGCCGGGATAATCGACGATGTCGATGCTCAACTTGCCCGGCTGGAACATGCGGCTCCAGCCTGAAGCCGATTGATATTCAACTGTCAGGCGCAATTGCGAGATGGCGCGGGTGGATTGCGGCCACAGACGTTCTTGAACGAGTTCGCGCACATGGTTCTCATAGGCAAAGCGCGGCACGGCATCGTCCGGCTGCGGTTCCAGCCGTGCAGATGACATGCGCCCGTTGCGCCACGCCTCGAACATCGGCAGCCGGCCGCCATGCAGCAGATTGTGGACCAGCGCCGTGATGAACACCGTCTTGCCGGCACGGGACAGTCCGGAGACGCCAATGCGAATGGATGGCTCGCTAAAGCCGCTCAGCCTTTCACCGAGCGTGCCGAGCGATAGCCGGATTTCATCCTGCAACGATGTGGGTGATGCCAAAGCGGCCTCCGGTATGTGTTGGCCCCTACTTATGTTCGCAGGGGGTGCGATTAAATAGCCGTGTGCCAACTACTTGCTTAGAGCAATCCGCGTGTAACGAACGCCAGCAGAGTGCCTGCGCCAATTCTGGCGTCGGCGAGCTCGCCTGGCATATCGATGATCGCCAATGCAGCTGTCGGAAAGCCGTCAAGAAGTTTCCTGCGCGCTTCCGCGTCACCATTGCCGCAAAGCAGTGTCGCCGCTTCCTCTGTCATCGGATTGTGTCCGACCAGCAATATTGACGTTGCGGTGCCGCCGCGTCTTATTGCGGACAGGTAAGAGCCATCAGGCCCGTCGAACAACGTTCGATCATATTCGGTGCCGATTTCATGCGGCATTCGAGCGGCAATCGGGGCGAGGGTTTCGCGTGTGCGAAGCGATGGCGAGGCGATAATCCTGTCCGGGATCAAGCCGTTCTCCAGCATCGTGAGAGCAAGCCGCTCGGCTGTCTCCCTGCCGCTGATGTCGAGCGGTCGGTCAAAATCCTTCATGCCGGGTAGCGCTTGAACCGCTTTGGCGTGACGCAGCAGATATATGCGGCTCATGGTCGGACAGTTCCTCTGCAAGATCCATTTACCGATAATCTGACGCAGGATTTGACGCAATGGCATTGGCAGCAATGTAGCCGCCGTCACTGCAACATGACCTGCAAACGGCGAATTGTGTTCCGTAACGGCAGCTTATGCCGGTTCGTTCAAATAACTGTCATTTTCATGTGTGAGCAAATCTGGTGCTTGTCTGCACATGTGCGGCGCATTATAAGCCCCGCGCACAGGGAGGGCTTTGGAGTGATTCAGATGGTTCGGGCGAACGAAACATCCTATCAGCCGAATGACGACGAACCGTTCATGAACGACCGTCAACGTTCGTATTTCCGTGCCAAGCTGATCGCATGGAAGAGCGACATCCTGCGCGAGGCGCGCGAAACACTGGAAGCCTTGCAGGAAGAAAACACCAACCACGCCGATCTCGCCGACCGCGCATCCTCGGAAACCGATCGCGCTATCGAGCTGCGCGCCCGTGACAGGCAACGCAAATTGATCTCGAAGATCGACGCGGCGATGGCGCGGATAGAAGACGGAACATATGGTTTTTGCGAAGAAACCGGCGAGCCGATCAGCTTGAAACGGCTGGACGCCCGCCCGATAGCAACCCTGTCGATCGAAGCGCAGGAGCGCCACGAGCGCCGCGAAAAGGTTTACCGCGACGAATGATCGTCAGGGACGCGGATAGCGCTTGACCCTCCCAGATCGACAATCGGACCCGATTACGAGATTCGGTCCTTCTTTGTGTCGAGCGTGCCGAGCAGGGATTCCATCTCTTTTTCCAGCGATACTTCCGGCGAGATTTCATCGTCTTCAAACGACATGCTCTCGGAAAGATCGGCGAGAAGGGAATCATCCAAGTCTCTTTCCATCGCTCTTGTGCGCGCAATTGGCTTCTCCGCGACCACTGACGCTGGCACGGACACAGGGGCAGGCTCGGGGCCCAGTGCCATTGCTGCCGCCACCGGCTCGACACGCGGCGCTGGCGCGATGGGGCGGGGCGGTGTGATCGTCGGGGCTGCTGACGGTGCAAGCGCCGGGCTTGCTGGCTGCATCATTGGCCGCGCCGAAGCCATCGGCTCCCGGACCGGGAGTGGTTCCCGAACTGGCAGAGGCTCCCGCGCAAGCATCGGCTCCCGCATTGGCATGGGCGTGCGTGGCGGCTGAGGCACGCTATTCCGTGGTGGAAGTGCCGGCCTTGCCGGCAGGTAGGGTGCGGCAGGGGTTTGTGGCGCGGGTCTGGGCTGCAGCGGCAGCTGCGGGGCCGCTTGCCTGATGGGCATTGGACGTGGCTCTTCCGGGAACGCCTGAGTTTCGATTGGTCGCTCTTGCAAAGCAGGTTCCGCCGGTGGCTCGATGCTTCTTGTGTCGCGCGGTCCATCGATGCGGATGTTCTGTTCAACAACCACGTCCGTCGGGCCGCCGATCAGAATCAGATGCTCGACGTCGTCGCGGCGAACCAGAACCAGCCGACGGCGCGAATCCACAGGCGTTGCGTCCATCACGGCAAGGCGCAAATGTCGCCCGCGTCCACCGCTGACGAATGTTCCACCCAAAAGTTTGCGCGCGATCCAGACCAAGAGCATCAGGCCGACGACAATCGCGACAAAAAGCACAACGTATGACAGCGCCGGCGACAGGTTCAGGCCGAACAGATTGTTGATCCAGTTGCTCATCGCACTCCCCGAATTGATGATAGTCAGGTCACGACATTAACCCGCTCAACCGGTCATCACAAGGTTTGTGCTTTTTCACCCTTATGCGAGCACCAGAACCGCCCGCAATGGGGCCAAAGCGCTTTGCGCCCCTTCCTTGCTGTGTCGGAATATGATTCAACCAGAATCACCAAGAATGCGAAACAGGGGAAACGCGCATGGCTGCGGACACCGGGGACTCTGCAAATCCCTCGCCAGTTGTCGACCGCGAATCGCGTCCGGGTGAAGTGCTGCGCCTGCTTGGGCTCGGTGTCGTGCTCATCGCTGTTGCCGCGCTGTTTTTTCTGTTCGGCGACAGCTTGGGAGAACCGTTCAGGCTTGGTCTGCTTGGCATCTTCGCAATGGTTGGGGTGTTTTATCTTTTCGCCTCGGTTATTGGCATCATTCGTATCGCGCCACGCTCGACAGGCAATGAAATGTCGCGCGCGCTACTGGATGGTGCGTCGGATGGAACCATTGTCAGCGATGAGCGCGGCCGGATCATTTATGCCAACAAGGCTTACAGCGACATATGCGGCATGAGCACGCCGGAGAAAATCCGGTCCCTTGAAGGATTGCTCAATGGCGAGCCGGAGGCAACGGAACCGCTGGAGAGATTGACAGGGTCCTTGCGTTCCGGCGTTCCCGCAGTCGAAGAATTTCGCCTCAGCCATAATCTTGCAGCATCGAAGAACGGTTCTGGAAGCTGGTATCGTGTCAAAGCGCGACCGCTGACGTTGGCCGACAGCGGGCAGCAACTGTCAATCTGGCAGATTGCCGACATTTCGAACGAGCGCGCCGAGCAGGAGCGGTTTTTTCGCGATCTGCAACTGGCCATCGATCATCTGGATCAGGCTCCGGCTGGCTTCATGTCCACCAATTCCGACGGATCTGTCGCGTATCTGAATGCGACACTCGCTGACTGGCTCGGTATTGATCTGGGCATGTTCCGACCCGGCATGATGGACATGTCTGACCTGATCGCCGGCAACGGATCGTCGATCATCGAGTCCGTGCGGGCAGAACCTGGTACTGCGCGCAGCGCCGTGATCGATCTCGATATGGCCAAGAAAAACGGACAGGCATTGCCTGTGCGCTTCTATCACCGTGTCCAGACCAACAAGGATGGAACGTCCGGCGCCTCGCGCACGATCATCATCAACCGTTCGGCAGGCGAGGACGGTCTTTCTGAACAGCGAGCCGCAGAGGTGCGGTTCACGCGCTTCTTCAACTCCGCGCCGATGGCGATTGCCGCTCTCGACAGGGATGGCAAAGTCCTTCGCACAAATGGTCCGTTCCACAAGCTGTTTTCCGGCATGTTTGATCACGATGCTGTAGACAGGCATCTCGCACTTGAGGCGGTTGTGCATGAGCGGGACCGCGCTTCCTTCCGGCAGGCATTGTCGGCAGCGGTTGCGCGTCAGGCGGATATCTCGCCAATCGACAGTGTCATGCCAAACGACGAGCAACGCTATCTGCGCTTTTATTTCAACACAACGGCTGATGAATCTAGCGTCGAAGGAGGCGAGGCGGCCTTTGTCTATGCTGTTGAAACCACCGAGCAAAAGGCATTTGAGGCGCAGATTGCGCAAGGTCAGAAAATGCAGGCTGTCGGCCAGTTGGCAGGCGGCATTGCCCATGACTTCAACAATGTCCTGACTGCAATCATCATGTCGTCCGACTTGTTGCTGACCAATCACCGGGCGTCTGATCCGTCGTTCCCGGACATCATGAACATCAAGCAGAACGCGAACCGCGCCGCGTCATTGGTGCGGCAACTGCTTGCGTACTCGAGGCGCCAGACTTTGCGCCCGCAGGTTATCAGCCTGATGGATGTCGCTGCGGATTTGCGCATGCTTCTCACACGGCTCGCTGGTCCCGAAGTATCGTTGAAAATTGAGCATGGCCGGGATCTTTGGCCGGTACGCGCAGATGTTGGCCAATTTGAGCAGGTCATAGTCAATCTGGTGGTCAATGCGCGTGATGCGATGCCCGGCGGCGGCACCGTCAACATCCGCACCCGCAATGTCGATGCGTCGGAAGTTGCAGCGCTCGGTCATCGTGAAATGCTGGAAGCTGATTACGTGCTGACGCAGGTTATTGACACCGGGACAGGCATTCCCGCTGCCATCCGCGAGAAGATTTTTGAACCGTTTTTCACGACAAAAGATGTTGGCAAAGGCACTGGCCTTGGGCTTTCAATGGTCTATGGCATTGTCAAGCAGACCGGCGGATTCATTTATGTCGAGTCTGAAGAGGGCAAAGGATCGACCTTCAATATTTACCTGCCCCGATATATCGCCGATGCCAGCGCGGTGGCTGATGATGCGACTTCTGACGGGTCGTCCGCGATAGCTGCCTCGCAGCCGATCAAATCTTCACCCGCAACAGACCTGTCGGGCACGGCTACTGTTTTGCTGGTTGAAGATGAGGATTCCGTGCGGATGGGCGGTATCCGGGCGCTTCAGTCGCGCGGCTACACGGTGCACGAGGCGGCGAGTGGCGTTGAGGCGCTTGAGGTTATGGCAGCGCTGGATGGCAAGGTTGACATCGTGGTTTCTGATGTCGTCATGCCCGAAATGGACGGGCCGACACTCCTGCGGGAATTGCGCGCGAAGTATGGGGATATCAAGTTCATCTTTGTGTCAGGATACGCCGAAGACGCGTTCGCCAAAAATTTGCCGGCTGATGCAAAATTCGGCTTCCTGCCGAAGCCGTTCTCGCTCAAACAGCTTGCGGGTGCGGTGAAGGAAATGCTTGACCAAGACTGATAGAAACAGAGTTCGCCAGATTAATCGTGTCGGCAGTTATTGCTTGCAGCAAACCGGCAGTGAAGAGTAAAGATCGGCGAAAAGGCGGGATATAACATGAGTGACGAATTGGAATCGGGCATAATCGCCCTGTTTGAACAGCATGCCGACAAGGCCGCAGGGCCTGTTTCTGTCGAAACGCAGTTGGAAAAACTCGGTGTTCACTCCCTTGAGCTGACGGAAATCGTCATGGACATCGAAGACAAATACGGCGTCGAGATTGATCTTTCGACCGTCGAAACATGGCAATCTTTCAAGTCTGTCGGTGACATTGTTGACGCTGTCAAAGCGCTGCTGGCCAACAAAGCTTGAACGCCTCCCGCACTAAAATTGTGATTACCGGAATGGGCGCGTTGTCGTCCATCGGGACCAGTGCGCCCGCCGTTTGGCAGTCCATGCGGCAAGGCGTTTGCGGGATCGGTCCGCTGACCACAATTGAGCTTGATACGCTCAAGGGCAATATCGGTGCGGAAATCAAGGTGCTTCCCGATATCGGACTTGAACACCGTCGTCTTGTCACAATGGATCGCTTTTCGCATCTTGCCGTGCTGGCGGCTGATGAGGCATTCAAGCAGTCGGGACTTTCGCTTTCGGAAAGTGAGCTCTTGCGGGCGGGCGCCATTGTCGGCGTCGGCACATTCGGCGGCATTTCCATTGACGAGGCTTACCGTGCAGTCTGGCCTGAGGGCAAGAAACACCCTCCGATCTTCACCGTGCCCAAAGCCATGCCGGGTGCTGCTGCCGGGCAGGTCAGCATGCATCTTGGCTTGAAAGGTGTGGTATTCGGTGTCAGCTCTGCCTGCTCATCATCCAACCATGCAATCGGCACGGCGATTGATCTGCTGCGTGCGGGCCGCGCGGATGTCATGCTGGCTGGCGGGTCTGACGCGCCAATCATCTTCGGTGTTCTGAAAGCCTGGGAAGCCTTGCGCGTCTTGTCGCCTGAGCCCTGCCGTCCGTTCTCTGCAAACCGCGCCGGCCTCAGCATTGGCGAGGGGGCGGCGATGTTTGTTCTGGAAACCGAGACTCACGCCAGGGCGCGCGGCGCGGTCATTCTTGCAGAGCTTGCCGGGTTCGGCATGACTGCTGACGCGACAGATATTGTGGCACCGGGCGTTGACGGTCCGGCGCGAGCGATGCGCTTGTGTCTCGACGATGCGGGGCTCAAGGCAGAAGATGTCCAATACGTCAACGCGCACGGTACGGCCACCAAGGCCAACGACATGATCGAGACACAGGCGATCAAGCTGGCATTCGGCGCGCATGCACACGCGCTGTCGGTCTCATCGACCAAATCCATGCACGCCCATTGCATGGGCGCATCCGGTGCCATTGAACTGATTGCCTGCATCGGCGCGGTGCGCGAGGGCATTGTGCCGCCGACGGTCAATTACCAAACACCTGACCCCGACTGCGATCTTGATGTCACGCCAAACGTCGCCCGCGAGCGCGTCGTGCAGGCAGCAATCTCCAACTCGTTCGCATTCGGCGGCACCAACGCTGTCCTTTGCATCAAGAAGTATTAGATCGCCCTAAATCACACCCTATTGCTGCCGCATTCCTGACTAGTGTTCGCCCACTGTTCAGGATAGATTTCCATGAATCAGCAGCTTTCAATCGGGGACCAGTCACATGAAGCGCATCGTAACCCTCGCCGTTCTCGGCTCTTTCTTGGCCGCGTGCACGACCACCAACCCGTACACCGGCGAACAGCAGGTCTCCAAGACCGCTGGCGGCGCGGCAATCGGCGCGTTGGCAGGCGCGGGCGCAGGCCTTCTGGCAGGCGGCGATGACCGCCGCAATGCGCTGATTGGTGCCGGTATCGGCGCATTGGCCGGTGGTGCCATCGGCAATTTCATGGACCAGCAAGAAGCGGACCTGCGTGCCCAGTTGCAGGGCACTGGCGTCTCGGTCACGCGCAACGGCAGCCAGATCATTCTCAACATGCCGTCAAACATCACGTTTGCCACCGATCAGGACCAAGTGATCCCGGCGTTTTATCCGACATTGAACTCGGTTGCCTTGGTGTTGAACAAGTACAAGCAAACGGTGGTCGATATCTATGGCCACACCGATTCGACCGGTGATGACAGCTACAATCTGTCGCTTTCACAGAGCCGCGCGCAGTCTGTTGCCAGCTATCTGGCATCGCAGGCGGTCGATTCGCGTCGCTTCCTGGTAACAGGCGCTGGCGAATCACAGCCCATCGCATCGAACAGCAATTCGGCAGGTCGCGCGCAAAACCGCCGCGTTGAAATCCAGATCTCGCCGCTCAGCTGATTTGAATTACCGCGATATCAATCAATCGCCCGCACACGCGCGGGCGATTTTTGCTGCCAGCCGCGCGTTGTTTTCGACCAGTGCGATGTTGGCGACAAGACTGCGGCCGCCGGTTATCTCCAGCATGCGCGAAAGCAGCCATGGCGTGACTGCTTTGCCGCGAACGCCTGCGATTTCTGCATCACCCAATGCCTGGCGAATGTAGACAGTCATCTCTGATTGCGGGATTTCACTTTCCGACGGGATCGGATTGGCAACCAGCAAGCCGCCTGCAATGCCCAGCGTCTGGCGTGCCTTCTGGAAGTTGGCAATCTCTTTCGGGGAATCCAGACGCAACGGTGCCTTCAATCCAGATTGGCGCGACCAGAAGGCGGGGATTTCGTCCGATTTATACGTGACGACCGGAACGCCCTTGGTTTCAAGCACTTCAAAGGTTTTCTCAAGATCGAGAATCGCCTTCGCGCCTGCGCACACCGTAATCACCGGGCTCAACGAAAACTCCTCAAGATCAGCAGAAATGTCAAAACTCAATTCTGCGCCCCTGTGCACGCCGCCGATGCCACCTGTTGCGAACACCTTGATGCCGGTCAGTGCCGCTGCCATCATTGTTGCAGCCACTGTTGTGCCGCCGGTCCGACCGGTCGCCACGGCAAAGGCAAGATCGGCGCGCGACAGTTTCATCGCGCCTGACACCTGCGCCAGCGCCACGCGCTCTGCATCGCTGATGCCTATTTTCAGCCTGCCGTCGATCACTGCTATCGTAGCAGGGACGGCGCCCTCCTCGCGAATGATCGCCTCAACCCTTGCTGCCATTTCGGCATTCTGCGGATAGGGCATGCCGTGGGTGATGATCGTTGATTCGAGCGCAACGACGGGCTTGCCTGCCCTCAGGGCTTTGGAGACTTCCGGAAGGAGTTCTGGCGAGTGAGGCATGTTGGTCCTGTGTGCTGTAGTGAACGGTTGGTAAGCGCGGGTTGCCCGGCGATTTTGTCAATAGTCGGGCTTCATGGTCGTGATCTGGGCGAGCAAGGTTTGATACCTCGCCTTGGATGAAAAATCGGCCACGGAGTTTGAGGTTTCCACTGTCACTGACGCGGCGGCCAAGCCTTGCGCCAAGGCGCTTTCGAATGTTCCGCCGTTCAGCAGCGCGGCCAGACTAGCCCCGGCCAATGCATCGCCCGCGCCTGTAACATCTTCGACATGTTCCGTTGCGGGCGGAGTAAAAAGCTGAGTGTTACCATCATCCAGCATGCAGACGGCATTTGCGCCATCTGTCAGAATTGCGCGCGACAGTCCAAGGTCGCTCATGGATAACGCCAACTCATCGCTGCCCGACGTATCATCCGGGGCCAGCCCCAGTATCGCCCGTGCCTCCCGCTTGTTGAGAAACAGGCCCGCAAGCAGCCGCAGAACCGGCCGCACTCGTACTGCCTTGGCCGGAGATATTGCCAGTGCAAACACCGGTTTCTGCGCCACTATGCGCAGCAGTCTGATAATCGACTCTTCGGGAATGTTGGCATCTATTAACACGGCATCTGCCGCATCAATGGCGTCACGGGTCTTGCGCCGGGTGATCTGACGCGGCAGGGCCCTCTCGTAAATGTCCATGTCCGCCAGCGCTGCAACGACATCGCCGTGCCGGTCAAGGAGCGCCGTGTAGCTTGCCGTGGTCCGGTCAAGAAATGTCGACGACAGATCCTCAATGCCCGCCTTTTTCGCCTCAGCTGCCACCAGTTCGCCTGCCGCATCGCCGCCTCGAACGGAGATGAGGCTGGCAGAAACGCCAAACTGGACCGCGACGCGCAACGCATTGAACACGCCGCCGCCAGTCTCTTCGGTCATCTTGCCCGGTATCGATGCGCCGGTGATATAGTCCGCCGCCATCACGCCACGCCGGTCTATGTGTGCGCCGCCGATGCCAAGCAGCTTCGGGCGCTTCATCTCTTTGCCCTGCCAGCGCCGTGCGCACCGCTGGCGGCGAGTTTGGCTGCAAGCTGCACTGCTCCTGCCAACGCATCATTCTTTGGCGGCACGAGGCGTTGCCGGTGCCGCTCTGCCAGATGGTCCGGATAGAATTTCGCCAGTCCGCCGAGCAACGCGATACGCTCCACGCCGTCTTTGCTCAGAGCATCAAATGCCGCATCCACAGTCTTCGCTGCCGCGCCAAGCAATTGCAGCGCATTGGCGTCGCCCGCCTCGAGATGGTGCAACACCAGCGGTGCGAACTTGCCATAATCCACCGGCTTTGCCGTCTGGACAAACAGCACGATCCCGTCCGGTCCGCGCTCAAACATGCCGAGAATTTCGTCCGTCAGAGCCGACGTTTCCGCAACGCCGTCATACGCGAGGATCGCCAGTTCGAGCGCGTCGCGTCCGAGCCGCGCACCGCCGCCGAGGTCGCTCAGCTGGAATCCCCATCCGCCGATCAGACGCAGCGCCTCCCCCTTGCGCGACAAAAACGCCGAACCTGTGCCAAGGATGGCGATCGCGCCGTCCCCGTCCTCAAGCGCGCCTTGCAGCGCAATGGTTGCGTCGCTTTCGATTTCAGTCAGCGCAAAGGGCAACCGTTCAGCCAGCCGTTTGGCAAAATCGCCGACGTTGGCTCCGGCGAGGCCGAGCACGGCGGCACAGTGAGG
Organism: Phyllobacteriaceae bacterium; assembly: GCA_031370195.1. GTDB lineage: Bacteria > Pseudomonadota > Alphaproteobacteria > Rhizobiales > Rhizobiaceae > JANMEX01. The sequence goes on along the minus strand of JANMQE010000487.1, from coordinate 2,546 downwards.
CATCGCGTCGTCACTGATCGCAGCGGCGGCAAAAGCACTGCGGATTGCCGACATGATGCTTTGCGCTGCACCATCCAGATTGGTTGTGATGTTTGACGAGCCGGCCTCGCCCCGTCCGAGAATAGTACCGTCGAGACTGGCGACGGCCGCGCGGCAGCTTGTGCCGCCGCCGTCCACGCCAATCAGGAATCGAATTGTGGGTGTCATTGCCGGAGTTTGTAGCGGTGCATTCTGCGACAGCAAGACAACAAGAATCAGTTTGCGGATGAGCGCGCTGCGAATCCCGGGAGATTGACATTGCGCCTGATATTGAAGATTTGCACAGGTTTCTACCGCCGCGTGATTCCGGCCAATAAACAAAGTTGCAAAACAAAAAAAGAACATAAATTGGAAAACATAACAAATACAATTAGATAGTGCCTCTTGCCAAATAAGAACAAACCAGATACATAATTCTCATCCGGCGGTGTTATCCGCCCTTCTAGAATGGCACAGGGGTGTTGTATCATGGCTCAGAATTCGTTGCGGCTTGTTGAGGACAATTCAGTGGATAAAACCAAGGCTATTGATGCCGCGCTCGCGCAGATTGAGCGCGCATTCGGCAAAGGCTCGATCATGCGGCTGGGCCGCAATGAGCAGATTGTCGAAATCGAGACCATTTCCACTGGTTCGCTCGGCCTCGACATTGCGCTGGGCATTGGCGGTCTGCCGAAGGGCCGCATCATTGAAATCTACGGCCCGGAAAGCTCCGGCAAGACCACGATGGCGCTGCATGTCATTGCCGAGGCGCAGAAAAAGGGCGGTATTTCGGCCTTTATCGATGCCGAGCATGCGCTTGACCCGGTCTATGCCCGCAAACTTGGCGTGGACCTTGAAAATCTGCTGATTTCGCAGCCGGACACGGGCGAGCAGGGGCTTGAGATAGCCGATACTTTGGTCAGGTCCGGCGCTGTTGATGTTCTGGTCATCGATTCGGTGGCTGCTTTGACACCACGGGCGGAAATTGAAGGCGAGATGGGCGATTCGCTGCCGGGTCTTCAGGCGCGTTTGATGAGCCAGGCGCTGCGCAAGCTGACGGCCTCGATCTCCAAGTCCAACTGCATGGTCATCTTCATCAACCAGATCCGCATGAAGATCGGTGTTATGTTCGGCTCACCCGAAACCACCACCGGCGGCAATGCGCTGAAGTTCTACGCGTCCGTGCGTCTCGACATCCGCCGCATCGGCGCGGTCAAGGACCGCGAAGAAGTGGTTGGCAACCAGACCCGCATCAAGGTCGTCAAGAACAAGATGGCCCCTCCCTTCAAGCAGGTTGAATTCGACATCATGTATGGTGAAGGCGTGTCCAAGACCGGTGAGCTGGTCGATCTTGGCGTCAAGGCGGGCATTGTCGAGAAGTCCGGCTCGTGGTTCTCCTACAATTCACAGCGTCTTGGCCAGGGCCGGGACAATGCCAAGCTGTTCCTGCGTGACAATCCGGAGCTTGCCAACGAAATTGAAGCTCTGCTGCGCCAGAGCGCGGGCCTGCTTGGCGAGAAGCTTCTGGTCGACAAGGGCAGCGACGGCGATGATATGGATGACGCTGCCAGCATGTGATTGACGCGCTTTGCAACCTTTGTGCGATGGCCGGATTTTCCGGCCATTTTGCATTTTATGTCTTGGTTGGTCCCGTCCGCTTCGCCATTGTGGACAGACTGTGAGCCGGTCGCTAGAAGCTGACCGTTCGACAGACATGTGCGGTTATGGCTGCGCGGCAGGGCAGGGGTGATTCATGAGCGGCGTCAACGAGATACGGTCGGTGTTTCTCGACTATTTCGGCAAGAACGGACATGAGGTCGTAGCGTCATCGCCGCTGGTGCCGCGTAATGATCCGACGCTGATGTTCACCAATGCCGGCATGGTGCAGTTCAAGAATGTGTTCACCGGTCTTGAGCAACGGCCATATTCGCGTGCCGCCACATCGCAGAAATGCGTGCGGGCAGGCGGCAAGCACAATGATCTTGACAATGTCGGCTACACCGCCCGGCACCACACATTCTTTGAAATGCTCGGCAATTTCTCGTTCGGTGACTATTTCAAGGAGCGCGCAATCGAGCTCGCGTGGAACCTCTTGACCAAGGAATACGCGCTCGATGCCAAGCGGCTTCTGGTCACTGTCTATCATACCGACGATGAAGCTGCATCGCTGTGGAAGCGCATTGGCGGGTTTTCGGACGACCGGATCATCCGCATTCCGACGTCTGACAATTTCTGGGCGATGGGTGACACCGGTCCTTGCGGGCCTTGCTCTGAAATATTCTTTGACCATGGCGACAAGATCGCTGGTGGACCTCCGGGGTCGCCGGATGAGGATGGTGACCGGTTCATTGAAATCTGGAACCTCGTGTTCATGCAGTTCGAGCAGGTCACCAAAGAGGAACGCGTTGCGCTGCCGCGTCCGTCGATCGACACCGGCATGGGCCTTGAGCGCATTGCCGCAGTGTTGCAAGGCGAGCACGACAATTACGACATCGACCTGTTCAAGGCGCTGATCCGTGCGTCTGAGG
>JANMQE010000479.1:0-1542 GCA_031370195.1 Phyllobacteriaceae bacterium | reverse complement strand
GCCGTCGCGGTAAAGCGCGTTGGCCTTCAGCGCCAACTTCCACGACAGAAGGTAGGCGTTCTTGCAATCCTCGACCGTCGCCTCGTTCGGCATGTTGATGGTCTTGGAAATCGCGCCGGAGATGAACGGCTGGGCAGCGGCCATCATGCGGATGTGGGATTCAACCGACAGGTAGCGCTTGCCGATCTTGCCGCACGGATTGGCGCAATCGAACACCGGCAGATGCTCATTCTTGAGGCCCGGCGCGCCTTCCAGCGTCATCGCGCCGCAAACATGGATGTTGGCCGCCTCGATCTCCTTCTTGGAGAAGCCGAGCGCCGACAGCATGTCGAACGAGAAGTCATTCAGCTGCGCATCGGTGAAGCCGAGCACATCACGCGAAAAATCCTCGCCGACCGACCATTTGTTGAAGCCGAACTTGATGTCGAAGGCGGATTTCAGACCGGCGTTGACCGCCTCGATCCGCTCGTCGGTGAAGCCCTTGGCCTTCAAGCTCGCAGCATTGATGCCGGGGGCCTGATTGATGTTGCCATGGCCAAGCGCATAGACCTCGATCTCGGCAATCTGCGATTCCGAGTAGCCAAGCGTGCGCAAGGCATCCGGCACCGCCTGGTTGATGATCTTGAAGTAGCCGCCACCGGCCAGCTTCTTGAACTTTACCAGCGCAAAGTCCGGCTCAATGCCGGTGGTGTCGCAATCCATGACGAGGCCGATAGTGCCGGTCGGGGCAACGACAGTGGCCTGCGCATTGCGGAAACCGTGTTTTGTCCCGAGCGCCAAGGCATTGTCCCAAGCGGTGCGGGCATGGGCGATGAGGCGCGCATCCGGGCAATCCCCGGCAATCAGCGCCACCGGCTCGACGGCGAGCTTTTCGTAGCCCTGTGAAATGCCGTGGGCGGCGCGGCGATGATTGCGGATGACGCGCAGCATGTTGTCGGCATTGCGCGGATAATCCTGGAACGCGCCAAGTTCGCCTGCCATTTCGGCGGACGTCGCATAGGACACGCCGGTCATGATGGCCGAAAGCGCACCGCAGATGGCTCGGCCTTCCTTCGAGTCGTACGGCACACCATTGGTCATCAACAGGCCGCCGATGTTGGCAAAGCCGAGGCCGAGCGTGCGGTATTCGTAGGACAGGCGGGCGATTTCCTTGGACGGGAACTGCGCCATGGCGACGGAGATTTCGAGCACGACGGTCCACAGGCGGACGGCATGTTCATAGGCCTCGATGTTGAACGTGCCATCACGCCCACGGAACTGGATGAGGTTCAGCGACGCGAGATTGCACGCGGTATCGTCGAGGAACATGTATTCCGAGCACGGATTGGAGGCGTTGATCCGGCCCGAGGCCGGGCAGGTGTGCCAATCGTTCATCGTGGTGTTGAAATGCAGCCCCGGATCGGCGCATTGCCAGGCGGCTTCGGCGATCTTGTCCCACAACCCGCGCGCCTTCAGCGTCTTGTGAAGCTTGTTGTCGGTGCGGCGTGTGAGTTTCCAGTCGCCATCGCTTTCGACAGCGCGCAGGAAGTCGTCGGTGACGCG
>JANMQE010000060.1:0-5380 GCA_031370195.1 Phyllobacteriaceae bacterium | reverse complement strand
CTGCCCTGAAACAAGGTCGCGCAGCAAGCGTCCGGTGGCGGCAGATTGCGTCAGGCCGTGATGGCCATGGCCAAAGCCGTGAATGATGTGGGGCGAGGCTTTCGAGCGCCCGATGGCCGGTAGGGTGTCCGGAAGCGACGGGCGGTACCCCATCCACTGCGTGCCGCCTTCGGTCTTGAGCCCCGGCAGATAGCGCCGCGCCTTTTCCAGCATTGCAGACGAGCGCTTGTAATTTGGCGGGCGCTTGAGGCCGGCAAGCTCGACCGCGCCGCCAATACGAATGCCGTTGGACAGAGGCGTCAGCACGAAGCCGTCCTCGCCGAAGATCAGCATCCGTTTGGCATCAAAGGCCGTGGAAGGCAGCGTGGTGTTGTAGCCACGCTCGGTCTCCAGCGGGACGCGCTCGCCTATCGTCGCCGCAAGCCGGTGCGACCAGGCACCCGCGCAATTGATGACAAAATCCGCAGACAGACGCCGCCCGTCGGTGAGGTCAACTGATGCTCCGCCGGAATAAGGCCTGAGCTCGCGCACTTCGCCGCGCTCGAACGTCGCACCAAGCCGCTGTGCATAATCCCACAGGGCGAGCGTGTAATGCTTCGGATTGGACACGGTGCGCCATGACGGCGAGAAGGTCGCAGCGATCACCGTCGGTGAGAGGCCGGGCTGCAATTCCGCAAGCCGCTGCCCACGCACATGTTCGAATGGCACGCCATGCTTTTCGCGATACGCCCAGCCGGGAAGGCCGGACTGGAACGAGGCCTCGCTGGTATAAAGTTCCAGCGACCCGTCATTGCGGATCATTTTGGAAATGCCTGCCCGGTCCGCGAGCGCCAGTGTCTCGGCCTCCGTCAGCCGCATCAGCGACACTTGGGCGGCAATGGACTTGTCGCGCTTCGACGGCGCACCCTCGCGCATCATCCTGATCAGCCAGGGCAGTACGCGCGGAAAGTAAGCGGGCGGGATCGACAGCGGTCCGAGCGGGTCCATCAGCCAGCGCGGCACGTTTTTCAGCATGCCCTTGTGTGCCATGGGCAGAATATCGGAAAAGTCAAACGCCGCCGCATTGCCGGAGCTCGTGCCCTCGCAAATGCCGTCGCGGTCGATAACTGTCACGGCAAACCCAGCTTCGGCTAGGAAGCAGGCGGCGTTCACGCCAATGACGCCGCCGCCGACGATGATGACAGTCTTGCCGGACATGTTCAGATCAGGACCAGTCTTCCTTTGCCGCAATCGCGTCGCGGATGATTTTTTCGGCCTTGGCGCGCACCTCGCCGGTGAGAGCCTTGCGTGGACGGCGCACATGTTCGGTGGTGCCGATGGCGATGGCTTCGGCCAGTTTGATGTTCTGCACCAGATATGTCGAGACGTCGAGGTCAAGCAGCGGCCGGAACCAGCGATAGATTTCCAGTGCCTCGGCATTTCGCCCGGCCCGCATCAGCTGGTAAATCCGCACAGTCTCTTTGGGAAACGCAACAACCAGACCCGCAACCCAGCCAACCGCTCCGACCGCCAGCGCTTCATAAGCCAGATTGTCCACGCCGGTGAACAGGTCAAACCGGCTGCCGAAGCGGTTGATAATATCCGTCGAGCGGCGGATGTCGTCGGACGATTCCTTCACGGCGACAAACAGCGGATTGGCAGCCAGCTCTTCCATGATGTCGCAAGTGACATCGACGCGGTAGGCGATCTTGTTGGAGTAGATCATCACCGGCAGGCCGGCTGCATTGGCAACGTCATTCAATGCCGCGACAGTTTCAGCCGGATTGGTGTGATAAACCATCGATGGCACCACCATCAGCCCATCAGCCCCGCCCTGCTTTGCCGCACGGGCGGCAGCTTCCGCTTCACGCGTGCCGGCCTCATTGATTGTCATCAGCACCGGCAGCTTGCCTGCAACCGATTTTGCCGTCTTCAAAATCTGGCTGCGCTCCTCAAGGCTCAGCATCGGCCCTTCGCCCAGCGAACCGGCGACAATCAGTCCGTCCACGCCCGAATCAACCTGAAGCGCAAAGCAGCGCTCCATTTCCTTGTGGTCCAGCGTCTCGTCAGCGTGAAACCTGGTTGTGACTGCTGGAAATACACCTTTCCACATGATGGGCTCCTCGGCTCTTTGCAAGTTGATATATTTGTGATATATCTGATCGCAAAACACCGGTCAACTGGAATTTTCTGATGCTCGACAGCCCGTCACTGCCTGAAAGCCTCGCCACACAGGCCTATCTTTTGCTTGAACGCGAAATTGTGACACTGCGCCTGGCCCCCGGTCAAATGCTGACCGAAGCGACATTGATCGACCGGCTCGGCGTTGGCCGCACCCCGGTGCGCGAAGCCATCCAGCGGCTGGCTTGGGAAGGCTTGGTGGACATCCGCCCCCGCTCAGGAATACGCGTCGCTGATCTTGATCCGATGGAGTTTGGCAAAGTGCTGGATGCCCGCCGCGGCGTCGAGCAGGTGCTGGCAAAGTCTGCCGCACGCTACGCCTCATCAGCGGATGACGAGGCGTTCCGCTTTGTCGGCGAACAAATGCGCAAGGCGGCAGAAACGGGGGACGTCGATCTGTTCCTTGACGCCGACAAGGCGTTTGACACAATCCTCGCCCGCGCCGCCGCCAACCCATATGCGGCAAGGCTCGCCGCACCGTTGCAGACTCATTCCCGCAGATTCTGGTTCCGCCTGCAACGCCCGGATTCACTGGCATTAGCGGCGGAACGGCACGTGGCGCTGATCGAGGCGATTGTGGCGCGGGATGAGGGCAAGGCGGTTGAGGCGGCGGATGCGCTGATCGGGCATTTGGAGCGGTGAGAGCGGACTTTACGCGAGACCCACGCATGATTCAGATTTGGCGGGCGCCGAACCTTTCTGCCCGGCACAAGCAACCGCCTCGCTGCATCTCTTCTATAAACGCAGTGCCCTCTTATTCGATCAATTCCTCGGCAAAATCGTCAACTGATGTAATGCTCAAGCGCTTTGATGTTAATTCTGCCGGGGACTTCAACGCTCGCACCATCGATCAGAATGCCGCTCATAAGCACACTCCACCGAGCGCAATTCCAGCTGAAGTCTTATTGCTCTAAATCCGGTCGTCGTCACTGTCGTCCTGAACGCGGCCCTTGAGCGCCGAGAGCTTGGCAAACACCTTGCTTGCATCAAGCTCCTCATCCTCATCGACCGCGCGCGTTGGCAGGTTTTGTGTGGTGGCGGCAGGCAGCAATGTGTCGCCGGTCACCTCGACAGACGGGCGGCCTTTTGACGAACGTTCGACTTCCATATCAAGGTCAATCTGCGAGCAGATGCCGAGCGACACGGGATCCATCGGCGTCAGGTTCGAAGCGTTCCAGTGCGAGCGGTTCTTGACTTGGTCGATCGTCGATTTGGTGGTGCCGACCAGACGCGAAATCTGCGCATCTTTCAGTTCGGGATGGTTGCGCACCAGCCACAAAATCGCATTCGGCCGGTCCTGACGCTTGGACAGCGGCGTGTAGCGCGCGCCCTTGCGCTTGGCTTCCGGCACACGCACTTTCGGCTCCGAAATTTTCAACCTGTGTTCCAGATTGCCTTCCGCCTTGGCAATTTCCTCGCGGCTCAGCTGGCCGGTCGAAATCGGGTCGAGGCCTTTGATCCCTTGCGCCGAATCACCGTCGGCGATGGCTTTGACTTCGAGCGGGTGCAGGCGGCAAAAGACGGCGATCTGGTCAAAAGAAAGCGCGGTGTTGTCCACCAGCCAGACAGCGGTCGCCTTGGGCATCAGCAATTGGGTTGACATTAAGACAAATCCTTTTCGTCGCCCGCCTCTCCCGTGGCGGGCGGTGGTCAGACCACCGATTAATGGGAATTGCCGCGCTTATAGCCAGAAAAATGCGCAATCGCAACTGGAGAGAAAAAGTCTTCCGCATCAACATAGCACCCCTTTTCCGTTCTGCCGCAAAGCCCGGTCCAAAGCACAGGCAGCTCGCTGCGGCGTCATGGCAGATGAGGGGAACTTGTCAGCCAATCCAACAAAGTTATCCCGCAGCAAAACTCCGCCAACCCATTGATATTATTCAAACCACAGCCTTTATCGCGCGACTTTATCCACACGCCCCCAATCCAGCCTGATAATTCCCGTCGTGTTCAACAAGGGAACGTGCATCCAGTGAACTGGGAAATGGCCATCACCCGCAACCACGCCCTGCTCCTCGGCATCATCGCCGAGCTGTTCGCGATGCTGCGTGTAAACGGCCGCGCTCTTCTCCTCTACCGCGAAGCGGGGTCCGAAGGACGGGCGAGACCCGTGGCTCGCCCCGGGCCGGCGGCTTCGCGCAGCGAAGCGGTGAGGGCGAGTCAGCCAGACACGGGCACTGCAAACGGCGCCCCCACCTTCACCCTCCCGCGCCACCTATACGCCGCCATCCTCCTCATCCTGCGCCCGGCAGAATCCGCCATCCGGAGATTGATCGTCATCGCCGCACGCGGCATCGTCATCAAATTCCGCCCGTCCCGCCCGCTCCCGGCATTCTTTGCGTCCTTCGCCTCTCGCACCGGATCGCACACGCCGTCGTTCCGACTCATCGACCCGCTCAAACATTTCGACGAAGAGGCTTGGGAAAACGAGCTCAACGCAGCCGGGGCGATGCACGAAGTGCTGACGTTCAATGCGTCTGAGGCCCATTACCAAGCCACTCTCGCCGCACAACCAATCAACGCAACCCTCCTCTTCAATCGCCTGCGCGCCATGCGCCACGCCCTCAACGATCTCCCCCGCCAAGCCCGCCGCTTGGCAAGATGGCGCGCGCGCCGGGACGAAATCCTTTCCTCCAAAGCCTCTTACAAACCAACCCGCATCAGCCCGTTCCGCCCCGGTCCACCACCGGGCTACCGGCGAAAAGATATTCACCCCGTCGATTCCATACTGAAAGACGTCCACTATTTCGCCGTCGAAGCGTTCAGGTGGAAACCCGGGGACAGTGGACTCTGAAAGGCAACGGTCCCCGATCTCGGCGCTTGCAAGCGATTGTAATTACGACAAAATTCCAAATTTCGTCATCGTCGGGCGTGTCCCGACGACCCAGACTTGCCTTAAATCTGCGACCGGACCCGTCGCGCCGTAGCCTTGACACTGGCGGCAGCCACAGTTTTCACCCTTGCAATTTGTCACCCGCCCGCCGAATTGATGGTGAGTGTGGGCTGAGGGGCAATCGACATGGGTGAACGCAAGAAAATACTGGTGCTGTTTGCCCACCCTCGGCTGCAGGCGTCGGTCGTGCAGAATGCCATGTTGAAGGCGATCCGCGATCTCGATGATGTCACGGTGCGTGATCTTTACGCCATTTATCCGGAGTTCCTGATCGACGTTGACCGCGAGCAGGAGCTTTTGCTCGCCCACGATCTGATCGTGTTCCAA